>JAFAGL010000075.1 GCA_023422735.1 Pseudomonadota bacterium | reverse complement strand
GCCGCCCAGCCGGTGGAACGGAAGGACGGCCCGTAGATGGCCAATCAGTCGAAAAGGAGCGTCATGGCCTCCAATGCGATTTCTCGACACGTAGCAATGCTGAGATTCGCATTCCTAGCGCTCCTTTTCAAGACCCCTCTGTCTGAAAGGAATTATGATGGTTTGGGTCAGTGCCTACCAGCGTATCCGTTTCGGTAAGCGCGAACACGTCTGCGGCCACTTCCGCAGCCGCTAATAAGTGACAGCGGCGTAGCCGCTTAGCTTGAGTCAACCCAACTACCGAGGCTTAACCGCCTCGGTTTTCTGGCCCACACCAATGTCCGCGCATGCTCGTGTCTTCAGACGGGCATAAAACGCATCTGCAGGTTCGCGCCCCGCTTCGCGAATTTCATAGGCCTCGAGCGCGCGCTCGACAATGTCGGCGACCGAGCGCTTTCCCGGCGCGCCAAACGGTGCGCCAGATCACGTGCCTTGGAACTTCGAACCGAAAGCTGGGGCTCCGCCATGCGATCTCCTTCCAGATCGTCGAAAGAATAGGATGACCACGGCCTGCCATCAAGATGGCAGGTGATGGCACGGCGGAGTCGGATCAAACGTCCAGATTGGCGACCGAAAGGGCGTTTTCCTGGATGAAGTCGCGGCGCGGCTCGACATCGTCGCCCATCAGGCGGGCGAAAAGCGAGTCGGCGTCGGTCGCATCATTGACCTTGACCTGCAACAGCGAGCGCACATTGGGATCAAGCGTGGTTTCCCAAAGCTGCTCGGCGTTCATTTCGCCCAAGCCTTTGTAGCGCTGCATGGTCAAACCCTTGCGGCCTGCCGCAAACACCGTTTCCAGAAGCTGGATCGGGCCGCTGATCGTTTCGTTAATGTCCTTGCGGCGCAGAACCGGCGGCGTCTTGTAGATGTCGCCAAGGCGCTCGGCGTAACGATCCAGCGCGCGGGCATCAGCCGAAGACAAAAGGCCGCTGTCGAGGATGGCGGCTTCCTTGACGCCGCGAACCGTGCGCTCGAAGATAAAACCACCCGTCCCGTCATTCGACGGATTGATGCGGCCGGTCCAGCCGCGTTCGGTTTCTTCCGAGATCGCATCCAGACGCTCGGCAACAACTTCAGCCAAAGCCGAAGCGCGACCCAGATCATCAAGCAGTTCCGGCTTCAAGGCACCCGCGATGGCAGCCTGTTCGACGACCATGCGATTGTAGCGCGTATGCAGACCGTTGATGAGGCTGCGCACGGCAAGCGCGTCACTCACCACGGATGCCAGATCGCCGCCTGCCCGGACCTCGCCGGAGCCAAGCGTCAATGTCGCTTCATCCAGCCCACTCTCGATCAGGTAATCCTCGAAAGCTGCCTGATCCTTCAGATATTGCGAGCTCTTGCCGCGCGTGACTTTGTAAAGCGGCGGCTGGGCGATGTAGAGATGGCCGCGCTCGATCAGCTCCGGCATCTGGCGGAAGAAGAAAGTGAGCAGCAGGGTGCGGATATGGGCGCCGTCGACGTCAGCATCCGTCATGATGATGATCTTGTGGTAGCGCAGCTTGTCGGCGTTGAACTCGTCCTTGCCGATCGAGGTGCCGAGGGCCGTGATCATCGTGCCGATCATCTCGGACGACAACATGCGGTCGAAGCGGGCGCGCTCCACATTCAGGATCTTGCCGCGCAGCGGAAGGATCGCCTGGTTCTGGCGCGAACGGCCACCCTTGGCCGAACCGCCTGCGCTGTCACCCTCGACGATGAAGATTTCGGACTTGGCGGGATCGCGCTCCTGGCAGTCAGCCAGCTTGCCCGGCAGTGAAGTGACGGAAAGCGTGGATTTACGCGTCATTTCGCGCGCACGGCGAGCCGCCTCGCGCGCGGCTGCCGCCTGCACGACCTTCTCGATCAGGATCTTGCCTTCCGCCGGATGCTCTTCAAGCCATGTCGACAGCGCATCATTGACCTGGCTTTCCACAACCGGGCGCACTTCGGACGAAACGAGCTTGTCCTTGGTTTGCGACGAGAATTTCGGATCCGGCGCCTTGACGGACAGCACGGCGGTGAGGCCTTCGCGGCAATCATCGCCGGTTAGCGAAACCTTTTCCTTCTTGGTCAGGCCCGAGCTTTCGCCATAGCCCGTGACCTGACGGGTGAGGGCTGCGCGGAAACCGGCCAGATGGGTGCCGCCATCGCGCTGCGGGATGTTATTGGTGAAGCACAGCACATTCTCATGATAGCTGTCGTTCCACCACATCGCGACTTCCACCGTGATGCCATCGCGCTCGGAGCGGATGGACACGGGCTCGTCGATCAGCGGCTTCTTGGCGCGATCGAGATATTTGACGAATTCCTCAAGGCCACCTTCGTAAAGCAGCTCGGTCGATTTCACGTCGGCATGGCGGCGATCGGTGAACAGGATGCGCACGCCGGAATTCAGGAACGCAAGTTCGCGCAACCGGTGTTCCAGCGTGTTGTAATCAAAATCAACCATGGTGAAGGTTTCGGGCGAAGGCAGGAAGGTGACTTCCGTGCCGGTTTCATCGCCAGCGTCGCCGATCTCCTTCAGCGGGCCATCGGCCACGCCATGCGTGAAGGCGATCTCGTGGATCTTGCCCTTTCGGCGGATCTTGAGCTTCAGCCAGACCGACAGCGCGTTCACGACCGAAACGCCGACGCCATGCAGACCGCCGGACACTTTGTAGGAGTTCTGGTCGAATTTGCCGCCGGCATGGAGCTGGGTCATGATGACCTCGGCAGCCGATACGCCTTCTTCCTTGTGGATGTCGGTCGGGATGCCGCGGCCATTGTCGGTGACCGTGCAGGACCCGTCGGCATTGAGGGTCACCGTGACCAGCGTCGCATGGCCGGCCAGCGCCTCATCGATCGCGTTGTCGACGACCTCGTAAACCATGTGATGCAGGCCAGACCCGTCATCGGTATCGCCGATATACATGCCGGGACGCTTGCGCACGGCATCAAGGCCCTTGAGAACCTTGATGGAATCGGCGCCATATTCGGCGCGCTCGCCGGCTTGTTCGGGTTGATCAGACATAGTGTTCTTCCGCTTGGAGCCCGCGACGCGAATCGCGTGCGCAGGCGTGCCTCGAATCGCCTTGGAAAGTCTCCTTGAATATAGGGTTTTCCGAGACTTTTTCCAAATCAACAGCCGACTTTCGCACAGCCCATCCAACAGCCTACCCCGAGGGCGGGCACAACCGGGACCTCAAGCCCCTGCCGCGCGGAACGCAGAACAAGGGCAGCGGGGAACACAATATCCGCCAACGGCGTTTCATACAGCTGCACAAACACCAACAAGACTGACCTCGATTGGCCGAAAGACACACCGATTGCGTATGCCAGATCCTTTCATCGATCTGCTTTCCAAAATGCCGTTGCAGCGATGCGCTGCCAGTTTTACCCAAAAGCTGATCGCAACGCATGACTGGTCGAAAACGCTGATCGGACCGAGGGAAAACTGGCCGCACGCCATTTCCGCCACGCTGCGCTTCATGCTGGCATCCGAAACGCCCATGGTCATGCTGGCGGGGCCGCAGGGCGTTCTCCTGTTCAATGACGGTTACGCGCAATTTGCCGGCCCGCGCTATGAGAGCCTGATCGGTGCGACGGCGGCCGATGCCTGGCCGGAGATCGCGGATTTCAACCGGGACAATATTCGGCGCTTTTATGAAGGGGAGACCTTCGCGCTGAAGAAAGCCAAGCTGGAGCTCAACCGGACTGGCGAGCTGGAAGATGTGTGGCTCGATCTGGAATATGTTCCCATAGCCGACGACAACGGGCATGTCCTTGGCGGGATCTGCATCGTCAACGAGATCACCGAACAGGTGCAGGCCGAAATGCGGCTCGCTTCCAGCCAGGAAACCATGTCCTTTGCGCTCGACGCGGCGGGAATCGTGGGCACCTGGGATTGGGATGTCAGCGCCGATCGCGTGACGTCCGACCGCCATTTCGCCGAGCTTTATGGCGTGGATCCAGAGGAAGCACGGCACGGGACGTCGATCGGCACATTTCTCGACGGGGTCAATCCGCTCGACCGCTCATCGCTGCAAGAGGCGATCGAAAAGGCGATTGCCGATCTCGACAGGTTTCGCGCCGAATATCGGGTGCGCAGCCGCGGCGGGCTTGAGCGATGGGTGCTCGCCGTGGGCCGGGCCTTCGTCAATGCGGAAACAGCGGCGATCCGCCTGCCGGGCGTGACGGTCGACATCACCGAACGCAAGGCAACCGAAATGGCCTTGGCCGACAGCGAAGCGCGGTTTCGGGCCATTGCCGACACGATGCCGCAAATGGTCTGGTCGACGCTGCCTGACGGCTATCACGATTATTACAATGCGCGTTGGTATGAGTTCACCGGCATGCGCGAAGGCAGCACCGACGGGGAAGAATGGAACGGCGTGTTTCATCCCGACGATCAGGACCGCGCCTGGGAGATCTGGCGCCACAGCCTTGCAACCGGTGACCCCTACGAAATCGAATACCGGCTCCGCCATCATAGCGGGCAATATCGCTGGACACTCGGGCGTGCCTTGCCGATCCGGAACGCGGAAAACGAAATCACGCGCTGGTTCGGGACCTGCACGGATATCCACGAAAGCAAACGCGCAGCCGTTGAACGCGAAATCGTGGCGCAGGAACTCAGCCATCGCATCAAGAACATCTTCGCGGTGCTGACGGGACTGGTTTCCTTGTCGGGACGCGAGCATCCCGAACTGGCGCCGGTGGTGGGCGAGTTGCGCACCCGCATCGCAGCGCTTGGCCGCGCGCATGATTTCGTGCGACCGCACAGCCATGTTTCGCGGGCCACCGAGATCGAAACCACCATGCAGGGTCTGGTGACGGAGCTTCTTTCGCCTTATCGAACGGCGAAAGACAGGATCACCATGAGCGGTGATGATCTGCCGATCGACGACCGGTCCGCAACGCCTTTGGCGCTGTTGTTTCACGAGCTTGCGACCAACGCTGCAAAATATGGTGCGCTTTCGACAGACGGTGGCGAAATCCTCCTGGAAATGCAGCGTATGCCGGATGACCAAACCTATCGCATGATCTGGCAGGAAAAGGGCGGTCCGGCGCTCGATGCGTCGCGCCGCGTCGCCGGGTTCGGCAGCAAGCTGATGACGTTGAGCGTCAGCGGCCAGATGGGCGGGACGCTGACGCCGAGCTTTGACGCCAACGGCTTGCGGGTGGTGATCGATTTGCCGATCCAGAGCCTGACGCGCAACCGCGACCAGCCCCCGATTAAAGCTCGGCGGAGCGCGCCCACAGATTGATGTCGGCATCCTTGGCGTAGGTGTCGATCTCGGCCAGTTCTTCAGCGGAAAACGCCGCCTGCTTGAGCGCGCCGACGCAATCCACCACCTGCTCTGGCCGTGAGGCGCCGATCAGCGCGGAGGTGACGCGGTCACCGCGCAGCACCCATGCGATCGCCATTTGCGCCAAACTCTGGCCCCGTCGTTTGGCGATGTCGTTGAGCGCGCGGATATTGGCGAGGTTTTCTTCCGTCAGCTTGTTTGGATTGAGCGACTTGCCTTCAGCCGCGCGGCCTGCCGTCCTGTTGCCGGAAATATATTTGTCCGTCAGCATGCCCTGCGCCAGCGGCGTGAAGACGATGGAGCCGATGCCTTCATCTTCCAGCGTATCGAGCAGACCGTCTTCTTCCACCCAGCGATTGAGCATGGAATAGCTCGGCTGATGAATGAGGCAGGGCGTGCCGAGATCGCGGAGGATGGCGGCAGCTTCGCGCGTGCGCTTCGAATTATAAGACGAGATGCCCGCATAAAGCGCCTTGCCCGAGCGCACCGCATGGTCGAGCGCGCCCATTGTTTCTTCCAGGGGCGTGTCCGGATCGAAGCGGTGGGAATAGAAAATGTCGACATAATCGACACCCATGCGCTCCAAGCTTTGATCGAGGCTCGACAGCAGATATTTGCGGCTGCCCCATGCGCCATAAGGGCCGGGCCACATGTCATAGCCGGCCTTTGTCGAGATGATGAGCTCGTCGCGGTAGCCCGCAAAATCGGTGCGCAGGATCTCGCCGAAGGCGCTTTCTGCCGAACCGGGGGGCGGGCCGTAATTGTTGGCGAGGTCGAAATGGGTGATGCCCAGATCGAAAGCCTGGCGGCAGATCGCGCGCTTGGTTTGATGCGGCTTGTCTTCGCCGAAATTGTGCCAGAGACCGAGCGAAATGGCCGGCAGTTTCAAGCCTGAACGGCCGCAGCGATTGTAAACCATCGCGTCATAGCGAGTATCGGCAGGTGTATAGGTCATTCTGATCGGTCTCCTCCCGGATGCGACCGGCGCCAAGGCCGGTCGCGATCTTTTCAGGTCGGCCTTAGCCGTTGATGCCCCATGGGCCGTGGAACGAACCGGACTTGTCGGTGCGTTCGAAGGAATGGGCACCGAAATAATCGCGCTGGCCCTGGATCAGATTGGCCGTGCCGCGGCCCTGGCGATACATATCGAAATAAGACAGGGCCGACGACAAGGCAGGCACCGGCAGACCGGCGGTCGCTGCCCGGGCCACGACGCGGCGCAAACCGGCCTGCGCATCGCTCATCATCTCCACAAAGGCGGGAACCATCAACAGATTGGTTTGGCCTTGCGTGCCTTCAAAAGCATCGGCGATGGTGGACAGGAAGGTCGAGCGGATGATGCAGCCGGCGCGCCAGATGCGGGCGACTTCCGCCAATGGCAGGTTCCAGTCGAACTCCTTGGACGCGCCGCTCATCACGGCAAAACCCTGCGCATAAGCAGCGATCTTGCCGGCGAGCAGGGCGGCTTCGAGATCAACCAGAAGATCGGCATCGCGCGCGATCGGCTGGGCGAGATTTCCGTATGCCTGCTGGGCGGCTTCCCGCTCGGCCTTGAGCGCCGACAGCGACCGCGCGGCGACAGCGGCTTCGATGCCGGTGGCCGGAATGCCGAGCTGCTGCGCTTCGATGGCCGACCATCGGCCGGTGCCCTTCTGGCCGGCGCGGTCCATGATGATGTCGACGATCGGCTTGCCGGATTCGGCGTCGTCCGTGCCGAGAACGGCGGCCGTGATCTCGATGAGGTAGGAGTTGAGGCGACCCTCGTTCCATTTTGCAAAGATCGGCGCCATCTCCTTGGCACCCATGCCGAGCCCATCGCGCATGATGCCGTAGATTTCGGCGATCATCTGCATGTCGGCATATTCGATGCCGTTATGGATGGTCTTCACGAAATGGCCGGCGCCGTTTTCGCCCAGCCATGCAGCGCAGGCGGAACCTTCATATTTGGCGGAAATGTCGAGCAGAACGGGCTCTATGCGCTTGTAGGCAGTCTGATCGCCGCCAACCATGATCGACGGGCCGTGACGCGCGCCCACCTCGCCGCCCGACACGCCCATGCCGATGAAATGGAAGCCCGCGCCCTCATAGGTCGCGTTGCGGCGCATCGTATCGCGGAAATTGGCATTGCCGGCATCGATGATGATGTCGTTATCGGACAAAAGCGGGCGCAGCGCCTCGATCTGCTCATCCACCGGCTCGCCCGCCATGATCATCAGGATGATGGGGCGCGGCGGTTCGATCGCTTTCACGAATTCCTCGATCGTGGCGCAGGGAATGATGCGCGAGCGCAACTCGCTAGCCGCCTCGAAGAAGGTTCCGGTTTTTGCCGCCGTGCGGTTGAAAACAGCAATGTCGTGGCCCTTCTCGGCAATATTCAGCGCAAGGTTGGAGCCCATTGTTCCGAGCCCGATCAGGCCGATTTCCGCTTGCATAGCGATTCCTCGTTTTTTCTTTCCGCCTGCCTTGGCGCAGGCGCTGGCAAGCCGTTTGAAGTGATCATGGGCAGGATGTGCTCCGCGTCAACCCGCCGCAACGGGCAGGTGCTATGCGCGGAGAACAGGGCAGGGACCACCAGATGCAAGCTCTATGATGAATGGTGAAACGAAGCCAGAGGCCGGGCGCACAACGCACTGTTGGTTTCCCGCGTCAAAGTGAATGGACGCGATGGCTATCCGTTCAGCTGATCAGCCCGAATGAAAGTGGCCGGATCGAGGAGATCAGAACCCGTTATTCCGGCACCGGTCAGTAACGATCCGGCACACTTTGAGAGGGCTTGTCGCTGACGACGCGGTCAGCGCGCTTTGCGCTTGCGGCCGTATAGCTCGAAGCGGTGGTGGACGATGTCATAGCCGAGGCGCTCGGCGATTTCGGCCTGCAGCGCCTCGATGCGCTCGGAATGGAACTCGATCACATCGCCGGTGTCGAGGTCGATCAGGTGATCGTGGTGCTCGCCGCCCGCCTGTTCGAAGCGGGATGGCCCGCCGGCAAAGGCATGGCGGTGGATGGCGCCCTGATCTTCCAGAAGCTTCATCGTGCGATAAACGGTCGATAGCGAAATCGTTGCGTCGATTGCCGATACGCGGCGGAAGATTTCAAGCGCATCCGGGTGGTCATCCGTTTGCGACAAAACGTCGATGATGACGCGGCGCGGACGGGTGAGGCGGATGCCCGCGCGCTTCAATTCCGCTTCATAATCGCGACGAGGTTCGACCAGGTGATTCATGATCGCCTTATGCGCCAACTCAGCTCCAGTTGCAAAAATTCGCATCTGGAAGGTTCTAGTTGCAAATGATTTGCAAAAGCATTGACCATTGTTTGGAGCCACTCTAAATGTTGTGCAAGTGAGCAAGGAAATGACGCATGCATTTGGGAAAACTGGCGCTGGCCGCAATTCTGGCGCTCCTGCCTCTGGGCTCCGCGCAGGCTGAAGGCGCCGACAAGTTCAAGGTCGCGACAACCTTCACCATCATTGCCGATATCGCGCAGAATGTGGGAGGGGAGGCCGCCGAGGTGGTTTCGATCACCAAGCCGGGCGCGGAAATCCACAACTACCAGCCGACGCCGGGTGACATCATGGGCGCGCAGGATGCCGACCTCGTTTTGTGGAACGGCCTCAGTCTCGAACAATGGTTCGAGCGCTTTTTCCGCAATCTCTCCGACGTGCCGGCCGTCGTGATTTCGCAAGGCGTGGAGCCCATGTCGATCGGATCGGGCCCCTACCAGGGCAAGCCCAACCCGCATGCCTGGATGTCGCCCAGCGACACGCTGATCTATGTCGACAATATCCGCAAGGCCTTTGTCGAGCACGATCCGGACAATGCGGCGATCTATGAAGCCAATGCGAAAGCCTATTCCGACAAGATCCGCGCAACCGTCGATCCGCTGCGCGCCGAATTTGCGGCGATCCCCGAAGAGCGCCGCTGGCTGGTGACGAGCGAAGGCGCGTTTTCCTATCTCGCGCGCGACTTCGGCTTGAAGGAAGCCTATCTGTGGCCGATCAACGCCGACAGTCAGGGAACGCCGAAACAGGTGCGGCAAGTGATCGACCTCGTGCGCGAAAACAAAGTGCCGGCAGTGTTTTCCGAAAGCACAGTTTCGCCGAAGCCCGCCGAACAGGTGGCGCGTGAAACCGGCGCGAAATATGGCGGCGTGCTTTATGTGGATTCGCTGAGCGAAGCAGACGGGCCGGTGCCGACCTATCTCGACCTGTTGCGGGTGACGACGAGCACCATCATCGAAGGGTTGCGCCAATGACCGCCATCCCGACCACGCAAGACGGCCTCGTCGCGCGCGACGTGACCGTCACCTATCGCAATGGCAATACGGCCTTGCGCAATGCCAGCTTCACAGTTCCGCGCGGCTCGATCGCAGCCCTTGTTGGCGTGAACGGCAGCGGCAAGTCCACGCTGTTCAAGTCGATCATGGGCTTCGTGCCATTGGCCAAGGGCGAGGTTGCGGTGATGGGCGGGCCGGTGCGCGCCGCGCTGAAGAAAAACCTCATCGCCTATGTGCCGCAAAGCGAGGATGTGGACTGGAACTTCCCCGTTCTGGTCGAGGATGTCGTCATGATGGGCCGCTATGGCCGCATGAATTTCCTGCGCATCCCCGCCAAACGCGATCATGAAATGGTCGATCAGGCGCTGGCGCGCGTCGGCATGCAGGATTTCCGCAAGCGCCAGATCGGCGAATTGTCGGGCGGCCAGAAAAAGCGCGTGTTCCTGGCGCGCGCATTGGCGCAGGAAGGCAAGGTCATCCTGCTCGACGAACCCTTCACTGGCGTGGACGTGAAAACCGAGGACGCGATCATCGAATTGCTGCAGGCATTGCGTGATGAAGGCTGCGTGATGCTGGTTTCAACGCATAATCTCGGCTCCGTGCCGCGTTTTTGTGACCGGGCCGTGCTGATCAACCGCACGGTGCTGGCTTCCGGCCCGACAAGCGAGGTCTTCACCCATGCCAATCTGGAAAAGGCGTTTGGTGGCGTGTTGCGCCAGTTCACGCTGGGCGGAACGGACCTGCATGATGATGACGATGCGCGCTCGGTCACGGTGCTGACCGACGACGAGCATCCTTTCGTCATCTATGATGGCAAGGAACCGGAAAAGGCGGATGCGCAGAAGCTGGAGAAACAGCTTTGATCGCGCTTCTGACCGAGCCTTTCAATTACCAGTACATGATCAATGCGATCTGGGTCAGCGCACTGGTGGGGGCGGTTTGCGCCTTCCTGTCGGCCTATCTGATGCTCAAGGGCTGGTCCCTGATCGGCGATGCGCTGTCGCATGCGATCGTGCCGGGCGTTGCAGGCGCCTATATGCTGGGCCTGCCTTTCGCGCTGGGCGCGTTCTTGTCCGGCGGGCTTGCCGCGGGCGTCATGCTGTTTCTCAACCAGCGCACCAAACTGCGCGAAGATGCCATTATAGGCCTGATCTTCACCTCGTTTTTCGGCATCGGCCTGTTCATGATCTCGCTGCAACCGGCGGCGGTGAACCTGCAAACGATCATGCTCGGCAATGTGCTGGCGGTCACGCCTGACGATACGCTGCAACTCGTGCTGATCGCGGGCATTTCGCTCGCCATTCTGCTGGTGAAATGGAAGGATCTGATGGTGGTTTTCTTTGACGAAAACCATGCCCGCACGATCGGCCTTCATCCGGCAAGGCTGCGGCTTCTGTTTTTCACGCTGCTGGCGGCCTGCACGGTTGCGGCCTTGCAGACCGTTGGCGCCTTTCTGGTGATCGCCATGGTGGTGACGCCGGGCGCGACCGCTTACCTGCTCACCGACCGCTTTGCGCGTTTGCTGGTGATCGCGGTTGCGATCGGCACGCTGTCGAGCCTCGTCGGCGCGTATCTGTCTTATTTCCTCGACGGGGCAACGGGCGGCGTGATCGTGGTGCTGCAAACGCTGGTCTTCCTCACCGCCTTCACCTTTGCGCCCAAGCACGGCATGCTGGCTGCGCGCCGCAAGGCCCGCCTTGCGCTGGAGGCGGGCGAATGAGCGGCGAATGGATGCAATGGCTCGTGTGGCCGTTCCTGTTTCCCTTCATGCAGCAGGCCTTTCTGATGGCGGTGCTGATTGCCGTGCCGATGGGGCTGCTTTCGGCGTTCCTCATCCTGAAGGGCTGGTCCCTAATGGGCGACGCGATCAGCCATGCCGTGCTGCCGGGGATCGTGCTTGCCTATATTGCCGGAATACCGCTGGCGATCGGCGCTTTCGCGGCAGGCATGGTGTGTGCGCTGGGCACCGGTTTCCTGAAGGAAAACAGCCGCGTGAAGGAAGACACGGTGATGGGCGTCGTGTTTTCGGGCATGTTCGGGCTGGGGCTGGTGCTTTACACCAAGGTGCAAACCGACCTGCATCTCGACCATATCCTGTTTGGCGACATGCTGGGGCTGGCCTGGCCCGACCTGATCGAAACCGGCGTGATTGCCGTCTCGTCCGTCGGGCTCATTCTCACCTTCCGG
>JAFAGL010000052.1 GCA_023422735.1 Pseudomonadota bacterium | reverse complement strand
CATGTCCTGGTCGGTCTCGCGATTGCGGTTGCCAATATCGACGAAGTCATTGCCTTGATCCGCCGTGCGCCCGATCCGCAAACGGCGCGCGAGCAGTTGATGGAAAGGCGCTGGCCTGCCGAGGATGTCGAGGCGCTGATCCGTTTGATCGATGATCCGCGGCATCGGATCAACGAAGATGGCACTTATAATCTTTCCGAAGAACAGGCCAGAGCCATTCTCGAACTGCGTTTGCAGCGTTTGACCGCGCTGGGTCGCGACGAAATTGCCGACGAGCTCAACAAGATCGGCGCCGAGATCACGGATTATCTCGAAATCCTGTCTTCGCGTGCGCGCATCCAGTCGATCGTCAAGGACGAACTGGTCGCCGTGCGTGATGAGTTTGGCACGCCGCGTCGCACCGAGCTCGCCGAAGGTGGCGCGGACATGGAGGATGAAGACCTCATCGCCCGCGAGGATATGGTCGTGACGGTGAGCCACACAGGTTACATCAAACGCGTGCCGCTGTCGCTTTACCGATCGCAACGCCGTGGCGGCAAAGGTCGTTCGGGCATGTCCACGCGCGACGAAGATTTCGTGACGCGGTTGTTCGTTGCGAACACGCATACGCCGGTCTTGTTCTTCTCCTCGCGCGGCATCGTGTACAAGGAAAAGGTCTGGCGCTTGCCGATCGGCAATCCTCAATCTCGCGGCAAAGCGTTGATCAACATGCTGCCGCTGGAACAAGGCGAGCGCATTACCACCATCATGCCCTTGCCGGAGGATGAAGACAGCTGGGGCAATCTCGATGTGATGTTTGCCACGACCCGGGGCACCGTGCGCCGCAACAAGTTGTCGGATTTCGTCCAGGTGAATCGCAACGGCAAGATTGCGATGAAGCTCGAAGAGGCCGGGGATGAAATCCTCGGCGTTGCGACATGCACCGATAGCGATGACGTATTGCTGACCGCCGCTTCCGGGCAATGCATCCGGTTCCGTGTCAGCGACGTTCGGGTATTCTCTAGCCGCAATTCGGTCGGCGTACGCGGCATCAACATGGCCGAAGATGATCGTGCCATTTCGATGACCATTCTTCACGGTGTCGAGTCGGAGGCATGGGAGCGCGTCGCTTATCTGAAAAGAGCGGCGGCTGAACGACGCGCCTTGACCGGCGAAGATGAGGAAGTTGTTGCGCCAACCGAAGATGTCGCCGTTGCAGGCGAACTTCGCGACGAGCGTTATGATGAGTTGAAAGCGCGAGAGGAGATGGTTCTGACTGTCACCGAACGCGGCTACGGCAAGCGATCCTCTTCATATGACTTCCGCGTTACTGGACGAGGCGGGAAGGGGATTCGGGCCACCGATGTTTCGAAAGCAAACGAAATCGGTCGCTTGGTAGCAGCGTTCCCGGTGGAGCCCACGGATCAGATCATGCTGGTTTCGAATGGGGGGCAGGTGATCCGGGTCCCGGTTGAAGGGATCCGCACAGCCAGCCGTGCGACCAAGGGCGTGAAAGTATTCGTGACGGCCAAGGATGAACGGGTGGTGTCGGTGGAACGGATATCCGAGCCGCAAGTCGAAGATGGAGATGAACTCACGGATGAGTTGGTCACACCGCCGCAGGAATGAGGCTTGATGGAGGTAAACAAAAAGGGCGCGGGGAGGAAGCGCCCTTTTGTTTGAACTCAAAACACTGATTTACTGACGATAGGGATTCTGAAAGTTCGGAGTAAAGCGATTGGAACGGTCTCGCTTGATAGTCTGCCGAACTTGCTGGGCTTCCTGGTGAAGTCCAAAAACTGTGGCGATCAACATTGCGATCGTCATTGCTGTAGCAAGCATCAAGATCATCATGGTGTCTTTCTCCTGCGCTGAAAACAAGTTCGGGGCGCAAGAGTTCCATTGGGTTACAAAAAACACGCGAGAGGCTTTGTCCTGTTCAAGGTAAGGCGTTTGCGTTTTGGCTGGAGGAAAGGTTAGAAGCGCTCCATGACCCAGCATATCGCTATCTACGCCGGTTCCTTCGATCCGCTGACGAACGGACATCTCGACGTGCTTAAAGGCGCGTTGGCGGTTGCCGACCGCGTGCTGGTTGCAATCGGCATCCAGGCATCCAAAACGCCAGTGTTCTCATTCGATGAGCGCGTGTCGATTCTGGAAACGGCTGCGCGCGAAGAACTTGGGGAAGCCGCAAGCCGACTGCAGATCATCTCGTTCGACGGGCTCTTGATTACCGCCGCGCGTCAGCACGGTGCCGCCATCATGATCCGTGGCCTGCGTGATGGCACGGATCTGGATTACGAAATGCAGATGGCGGGCATGAATGAAACCATGGCGCCGGAGCTTCAAACGATTTTCATACCGGCAAGCCCTTCCGTTCGTACGATAACTGCCACACTTGTACGTCAGATCGCTGCGATGGGCGGCGATATCAAACCTTTCGTGCCCGCTTCAGTGGCGGTTGCACTGCAAGACAAGTTCAAGAAATAATCGGGAGAGAATTTGATGCGTATATTGAGGTTCGCCTCGTTCGCTATGGCTTTGGCGCTGGCATTGTCTGCCGGTGCGATGTCGGCCCGTGCTGCAAGCCCGGAAGATACTCTGGTGCTGACATTGAAGGACGGCGACGTCACGATTGCGCTTCGTCCGGATCTCGCGCCGAAACATGTGGAGCAGATCAAGGCGCTCGTGCGTGAGGGCGCCTATGATAATGTCGCATTTCATCGGGTGATCGAAGGCTTTATGGCTCAAACTGGCGATGTCCAGTTCGGCGATCTGGAAGATGGCTATAAGGCTGGGTCGATCGGTACCGGTGGTTCCGATCGTCCGGATTTGCCAGCCGAGTTTTCCAAGGAACGTTTCGTTCGCGGCACGGTGGGAATGGCCCGCGCGCAAAACCCGAATTCAGCGAATTCGCAGTTCTTCATCATGTTTTCGCCAGCTCCGCCGCTTGATGGTGAATACACCGTCATCGGCACCGTCGAAAGCGGGATGGAAACTGTCGACAAGATCCAGCGCGGCGATCCTTCCAATAATGGATCGGTGGCAGAACCCGACCGTATCGTGAAGGCTCGGATCGGGGCCGACAAAAAGTAAAACGACAAATCAAATGGTGCCGCGTTTGGCGCCACTATCAAGGAGATAAAATGGCTGAGATCAAGGATCCAGAAAACACTCTGGTGATGGAAACCACCAAGGGCAAGGTTGTGATCGAAATGTTCCCGGATCTTGCACCGGGACATGTGGCGCGGATCAAGGAGCTTGCTCGCGAAGGCGCCTATGACGGCGTGGTTTTTCACCGCGTCATTGACGGCTTCATGGCTCAGACCGGTGATGTCAAGTTCGGCAACTCCACCAACGCCAATTTCAATCCGGCCCGCGCAGGCATGGGCGGTTCCGACAAGCCTGACCTGAAGGCTGAGTTCAGCAATATGAACCACGCTCGCGGAACATGTTCGATGGCGCGTGCGCAGAATCCGAATTCTGCGAACTCCCAGTTCTTTATCTGTTTCGAAAATGCCGGCTTCCTTAACCGCCAGTATACGGTATGGGGGCAGGTCGTCGAAGGCATGGAAAATGTCGATCAGATCAAGCGCGGCGAACCCGTTCAGGATCCCGACAAGATTACTTCAGTGAAAGTCGCGGCAGACGTCGCCGCTTAAGGACTACCGATGGTACAGTTGCTCTGGTCGTTGCTCGGCATAGCGTCCGGAGCACTCATCGCTTTTCAGGCCCCGATCAACACACAGTTGGGTCGGGGTCTGGGCATGCCGATTGCGGCTGCCTGCATATCATTCGTCGCTGGAACGCTGTTTCTGATTATTGCGACTGTTGTGATTTCCCGGCTTCAGGGTAGCGCCCCGAATTTTCGCACGCCGGCGCCCTGGCTTTTTGTAGCAGGCGGCTTTCTCGGCTCCATTTATGTCACAACCTCTATTCTTCTCATTCCGCGCCTAGGGGCAGCGGCCCTGATGGCGTTTCTCGTCGCTGGCCAGTTGTTGACCAGCATGGTGCTCGACCGGATCGGGTTTATGGGGCTGGCGGTGCGTGAGATTTCGCTTGGCCGCGTCGCTGGTGCACTGCTGCTGTTGAGCGGTGCTTTGATGATCCGCTACACCTGATGAAGGTTGATCTTTTCGACTTTGAGTTGCCTGAAAACAATATCGCGCTCAGGCCAGCCAATCCACGTGACAGCGCGCGTATGCTGGTGGTGGAGCCGGGCCGTGCGCTTGTCGATCGCAACGTGTTTGATCTGCCTTCTCTTCTGCGAAAAGGCGACGCACTCGTATTCAATGATACGAAGGTCATTCCCGCTCAGCTTCACGGTATAAGATATCGCGGCGAGAATGCTGCCGCCGTGGATGCCACGCTTCATATGCGCGTTGCGCCGGATCGATGGAAGGCTTTCATGCGGCCGGCAAAGCGGCTCGCCGTTGGTGACCGGATCGCGTTTGGCCATACCGCGGAGACCTGCCTGGTCGGAGCACTTG
>JAFAGL010000008.1 GCA_023422735.1 Pseudomonadota bacterium | reverse complement strand
CGGCCATCCTGATGGGTGACCTCAGGGGTAAGTGCGTTGCCGATCTTTGCGCAGCGCCGGGTGGCAAGACCGCGCAGTTAATACAGGCAGGCGCGAACGTTACGGCGCTCGACATTTCCCGCAGCCGGTTAAAGCGCCTGCGTGCCAATCTTGAGCGCTTGGGGATGCAGGCCGAAATCGTGGAATCCGATTTGTCGACCTTCGAGCCAGCTGAGCTCTTCGACGCGGTGCTGGTCGATGCACCCTGTTCGTCCACCGGCACGGTGCGGCGGCATCCGGATGTTTTGTGGACCAAATCACCAGAGGAAATCGAAAAGCTCGCCGGTGTTCAGCTGCGACTGCTCATGAAGGCTGCCCAACTGGTCAAGCCAGGCGGGCAGATCGTGTTTTCAAACTGTTCGCTTGATCCGGCGGAAGGCGAGACCATGGTGGAGCAGGCGCTGTGTGCCAGCGACCTCTTGGAACGGCATCCGGTCCAGCCAGGCGAATTTCCTGCCTTTGACACGTTCTTGAGCCCCGCCGGCAGCATCCGAACCACGCCGGCGGATCTGCCGCACGAAAATCCGGCCTTGGCTGGCATGGACGGTTTTTTTGCCGCCCGCTTCAAGCGACGTAGTTAACGTCCGGTTGATTTTTCACCCACCGTCAAAGCTCCGTTAACCCTCTTGGCCGTAACTTGCGGTCCGGGGTAACGGAATGGATAGGATGGGCGGGTGAGTGCTGCCGTAGAAGCGCCGCTGCTTTGGGGCTTGGTTGCAAAAGCGCTTTGGCGCAAAACGCGTCGCCGTTTGCGCGCCGGTCCGGTATGGCGGTGGCGCTACGCAGGTCGTACACCTGACCGCTTGTTGATCGCGCCGCCCGACCTTCGGGTGGCGGACGGCCAGATCGCTCAGGATTTCTATTACGGACGCTTTCCCTTGGCGGGTCGTGTGGTTGAAACCAACGGCCGCTCGCCATTCGACGTGAAGATCGCGCCGCCGGAATGGGTCGACGCACTCCAGAATTTTCACTGGTTGCGCCATCTGCGCGCGGCCCACACCGATCTCGCTTCAGCCAATGCTCGTGCGCTTGTAAGTGAATGGATCACGCGCCACGGCAAGCGCATTTCGCATCCGGCGTGGGATCCGGTTGTCGTGACGCGACGCGTCATTGCCTGGCTGCAACATTCCTCGATCATTCTGGAAGGCGCGGATTATCCATTTTACCGCGCGTTCTTGAAATCGCTGGCTGTGCAGATCCGCTATCTGCGCGCCATGGTGTCCGAGATGCCGATTGGCGAGGACAAGCTGCGCGCGCGCATTGCGCTTGCTTTCGCGGCCCTGTCGCTTCCTGTTCCAGCCACGACCTTGCGTACGACAAGCCGCAATCTCGGCGATGAAATCAACCGCCAGATCCTGGCCGATGGCGGGCATGTGTCGCGCAATCCGGCGGTGGTAATGGAGCTTCTGGCGGATCTGCTGCCGTTGCGCCAAACCTATGCCAATCAGGGTGCCACGCCGCCTCAAGCCTTGATCGGCGCCATTGACCGGATGTTGCCGGCCTTGCGCTTTTTCCGGCATCAGGATGGGTCAGTGGCGCGCTTTAACGGCGTGGGCATCACCTTGCACGACCGTGTGGCTGCCGTTCTGCGCCATGACGACACCGGCGGCGCACCGCTGCTGCATGCCCCGCATTCCGGATATGAGCGCTTGTCGCTGGGGGGAACGACGGTCATTGCCGATACGGGGGCCGTGCCTGCCGTTGAACTTTCTGCCGAAGCTCACGCGGGTTGCCTTTCGTTTGAGCTGTCCTCGTCGCGACGTTGCTTCATTGTAAACACGGGTGTGGATACGTTCGGCGCACGGGATATCCGACCACTTTCGCGTGCAACCGCGGCACATTCCACGGCTACGTTGAATGACGCCTCTTCCGCGCGCTTCAATCTTTCGGGAATGAACGGCTTGATTGGCACGCCGCTCGTGGGTGGGCCGCGCCAGGTTCGCTCGCGGCGTTTGGACGAAGGTCGAAACGGATCGAGCGTTCAAGGTTTTGTCGCGAGTCATGATGGTTATCTGTCGCGGTTCGGGCTGTTTCATGAACGCCAGATGGTCTTATCCGGCGAAGGACGGGTGCTTGAAGGAATCGATCGCTTCTACGGTTCGCAAAAGGAAGCACCGCGCGACGGCGCGGTAGCGGTTCGTTTTCATATTCATCCGGACGCCAATCTTCGTCGCGATGGCGAAAATCTCGTGATCGAGGGTCATGACGGCGAGGGCTGGATATTCCGCTGCGGCGAAGTTCACGCAGAAATCGAGGATTCGATTTTCTTTGCAGGACTGGGCGGAGCGGCACGCACCAAGCAGATCGTGCTGCATTACCGGGCGTCCGAACATCCGACGCTTGCCTGGCGCTTCACCAGAATCGCAACATAATCACGCAAACGCCTTGCATTTCAACGGCGCCATGCCTTAGGTCCGGGCTTTCCTGAATAAGTCCGAGACCTTTCCGCCATGGCCGTTCCTTCCAAGAATATTCCCGCACCCGATCATGTGCAGGTGAAGCGTGCTCTGCTGTCGGTTTCCGACAAGAGTGGTGTCGTGGAGTTTGCCCGCGCCTTGCATGAAGCCGGCGTGATGCTGCTTTCAACCGGCGGCACGTCGAAGGCGATCGCCGACGCAGGCTTGCCGGTGACCGATGTGTCCGACATTACCGGTTTCCCGGAAATCATGGATGGGCGGGTAAAGACCCTGCATCCGAGCGTGCATGGCGCGCTTCTTTCCATCCGTGATGATGCCGAGCACAAGGCAGCGATGGCTGAGCACGGGATCGAGCCGATCGACCTGCTGGTCGTCAATCTTTATCCATTCGAGAGCGTGCATGCTTCGGGTGCGAACTATGCCTCGATCGTCGAGAATATCGACATTGGCGGGCCGGCCATGCTGCGCGCGGCTGCGAAAAACCATGCCTATGTTTCCGTCGTCGTCGATCCGTCCGATTATCAATCTGTGCTCGATGAGATGAAGGCGGCTGAGGGCAGTGTGAGCCTTGCTTTCCGCCAGCGTTTGGCCGCGAAAGCCTATTCGCGCACCGCAGCCTATGATTCCGCCATAGCTTCCTGGTTTGCCGGTGCCGTGGAAGGGGTTGCAAAGACCTATAACAGCCTTGGCGGTACGCTGGCCGAGGAACTGCGCTACGGCGAAAATCCGCACCAGACTGCCGGGTTCTACAAGACAGGCGAAAAC
>JAFAGL010000264.1 GCA_023422735.1 Pseudomonadota bacterium | reverse complement strand
CTCAGCTCGATCTCATCAACACGATGGTCGACACGCATGACCGCAAGGGTCGCAAGAACGGCAAGGGCTTCTATGATTATCCGGCCAAGCCGGCAAAGAAATCGCTGTGGCCGGGGTTGAAGGACCTGTATCCGCAGAAGAAGCCGGACAATGTCGACATCGAGGAGATCAAGCAGCGTCTCCTGGTGACGATCGCGCTCGAAGCTGCCCGCGTGATGGAAGAAGGGATCGTTGTCGATCCGCGCGAAGCCGATGTTGGCTCCATTCTCGCTTTCGGTTTCGCGCCCTATACGGGCGGCACCCTGTCCTATATCGACGGCATGGGCGCAAAGCGTTTCGTGGAGCTCGCAGAGCGGCTGCACAGCCAGTACGGCGCAGGTTTCGAGGTGCCGCAGCTTCTCAGGGACATGGCCGCAAAGGGAGAAACCTTCTACGAGCGCTTCAACCCTTACAACGATACCCCGCCGCAGAAGCAGGCGGCCTGACCACGGCTGACTGATGTATGTCTGGGGGCGCCTGGCGCGCATGATGGCCACGGCGAAAAGCCGTGGTCCCTATCGAATGGGCGGCGAAAGCCGCCTGTCCTTTCGTTGTCTGCCAACCGATATCGACACGAACCTGCATCTGAACAATGCTCGCTACATGATGCTGGCGGATGTTGGCCGCATCGATATCTTCAATCGCAGCGGTCTGCTCAATCTCGCGCGCTCCCGCAAATGGGCGCCGATGCTGGGCGGGCTGCAATCCGTTTATGTGCGTGAAATCCGGCTGTGGAAGCGTTTCGAAGTGATTTCGACGCTGGAAACCTGGGAAGACACACAGGTCATCGGCCGCCATCGCTTTGTCATCAATGATAATGTCACCGCCGCGATCGTGCTCACCACCGGCGGCGTATATGATGTCGGCAATCGCCGTTTTGTCCCGATCCAGGAGCTGGTCGACGCACTTGGCGAAACCTATGTGCCGCGAAAGCCCACGGAAGCGGAAGCGATCTTCATGACTTCGCATAAAGGCCTGCGGGAACTCGCGAAATCCGGCGCCTGAATCGCCAAAGCTGGACATTCTCGTACCGCATCGCTACAACGAATCAGGATTTTTTTCCTCTTTTTTGAGAAGCGCGATGCTCTCCCATGATAAAGTCTGGGCCGCGATCGACTTGCTGGCAGCACGCCATTCGCTGTCGGCTTCGGGGTTGGCCAAGAAAGCCGGTCTGGATTCCACTGCCTTCAACAAGTCCAAGCGCCAATCCACGGATGGCCGCCCGCGCTGGCCGTCAACGGAGTCGCTTGCCAAGATCATGGCGGCGACCGGCGCGTCGATCGATGATTTCATGCGTCTGATGTCCGCGTCGCCCAACGCCAACAAGACGCTTCCCGTGGTCGGCTTTGCCCAGGCGGGCGCCGGTGGCTTCTTCACGGATGCCGGATTTCCGGCAGGCCAGGGCTGGGATATGGTGGAAGGCGGGGCATTCCTGCCGGAAAGTGGCTATGCGCTTGAAGTGCAAGGCGATTCCATGCTCCCGCTTTACCGCAGCGGCGATCGGCTGATTGTCGATCCAGCCGCAACAATCCGAAAAGGCGACCGCGTGGTGGTGAAAACCAATGGCGGAGAAGTCACCGCCAAAATCCTGATGCGCCAAACGCCCGATCTGGTTGAACTTCATTCGCTCAATCCCGAGCATGATGACCGCACCATCCCCACATCCGAGATTGAATGGATCGCCCGCATCGTCTGGGCGAGCCAGTAGCGCCATGCCCAACCGCATGCAGCGCCGTTTGAGCACGCCGAAATTCTCGGCGCTGGTCGGCGGCGGCTTGGCTTTCTTCTGCATCGCCATTTTCATGTCCGGCCAGCATATCAAGGCTCGTGAGGCTTCGCCTTCGGTTCAGGTCGAACCCTTTGAGATGCCTGCCGAGACGGCACTTGGCGACGATGACGAAGCTGCGATGGCTGAAGCCGCTGGCATCGAAACACAGCCAGCCGATGATGGCGGTGCGGTTCTTCCCTTCGATCCGGATCCTTTGCCAGCCGATCCGCAGTCAAGACAACCGGACGTGGCGCAAGATCAGCAAGGCTGGACGGAAAAGCTCCTGTACCGCCCCACCGTCAGCGCGGCCGGTCGTGTGGAAGCGCAAGGCTACCGGATCGAGATCAATGGCGTCGATCCGATGGATCCTGCGGAGAACTGCGGCGAAGGCGCCAATGCCTGGCCATGTGGCGCGGCGGCCCGGACCCAGTTCCGCAATATGCTGCGTGGCCGTGCTGTGACCTGCACCGTTCCCGAAGATGCGCCAACCGACGTTATCGCCACGACCTGCTCCGTTGGCGGCGAGGATCTCGGTGGCTGGCTCGTTTCGCAAGGCTGGGCCCGCGCAGTTGAAGGGGGCACGCTTGTCGAGCTTGCCGAACAGGCCCGCAATGGACATCGCGGCGTTTACGGTTCAAAACCCGTTTTGCCGGCAATTGCCGTTGATATAACGCCACCCTTCGAGATGCAGGTTCAGCCAGCGCTACCCGCTGCACCGCCATCCCTCGAAAATCGCGGCGCCTTCCCGCCCGCGCCGGTTTTGCCGGGGCGGTAAGCAGTTACTTACTTCAACTCCCCTGCGAGGGCCTTGGCGATCAGGGCTTGCGTTTCCGCAATGCCGTAAAGGGCAGCGAAAGACCCGAAGCGCGGTCCGCGCTCCTGCCCGATCAGCACCTGATAGAGCATTGCGAAAAAGGCGACCGAAACGCCCGGTCCGCCTTCGGGGCTTTTCTTGGCATGGTCCTGATACCGCTCGATCCGGCGCGCCACATTCAGCGCCGCGTTCTGGATCTCGCCGCCATCCGCACCTTGCGGCAGGGCAGCCAGCGCGTCGGACAAGCCCGCCAAGGCTTCGCGCTCCACCTCGTCGGGCGCGCGATAGGTCTTTGTGGGCTTCACGAAATCGTCGAAATAACGGATCGCGTAATCGGTCAGCCGGTCGAGTTCCGGATGCGTTTGCGCGGTGACGCCTTCGGCATAGCGTGAAATGAAGCCCCACAGCACAGCTTTGTCTTCGGCGTTGGAGGCGCTGACAAGGTTGAGCAACAGGCTGAACGAAACCGGCAGGGTGATTGCCGGCGGCTCGCCCGAGTGGATGTGCCACACCGGATTGCCGAGTTGTTCCTTCACATCCTGCTTCGGATAGGCTGCGAGAAACTGGTAATATTCCTCGACCGCGCGCGGAATGACGTCGAAGTAAAGCTTCTTGGCCCTGCGCGGCTGTTGAAACATGTAAAGCGCGAGGCTTTCCGTCGGCGCGTAGGTCAGCCATTCGTCGATCGTCAGGCCGTTGCCTTTCGACTTGGAAATCTTCTGGCCGTTTTCGTCGAGGAAGAGCTCATACACGAAATGCTCCGGCGGACGTCCGCCGAGGATCGCGCAGATCTTGTCATAGATCACCTGATTGGTCTGGTGATCCTTGCCGAACATTTCGAAATCGACATCGAGGGCTGCCCAGCGCATGCCGAAATCTGGCTTCCACTGCAGCTTCACCTGCCCGCCGGTCACCGGCAGCGTGGTTTCCGTTTTGTCTTCGTCGAGGAAGGTGATCGTGCCTTCCTTCGCGTCGACATCGATCATCGGCACGTAAAGAACGCGGCCCGTCTTCGGCGAAATCGGCAGGAAGGGGCTGTAGGTCGCCTGGCGCTCGGCACCGAGCGTTGGCAGCATCACCTTCATGATCGCATCATAGCGCTCGGCCGCACGCAGCAGCATCGCGTCGAAACGGCCGGCCTTGTAGTAATCGGTCGCGCTCGCAAATTCGTAATCGAAGCCGAACGTATCGAGGAAGCGGCGCAACATCGCATTGTTGTGATGCCCGAAGCTGTCATAGTCGCCGCCGAACGGGTTCGGCACCGAGGTCAACGGCTTGTGCAGATGCGGTTCGAGAAAGGCGCGATCCGGCACATTGTCCGGGATCTTGCGCATCCCGTCCATGTCGTCGGAGAAGCAAAGAAGCTTCGTCTTGACCTTGCCTTCGGTCAGCACATGGAAGGCATGGCGCACCATCGTGGTGCGCGCGACTTCGCCGAATGTGCCGATATGCGGCAGGCCCGACGGGCCATAGCCGCTTTCAAACAGCACGACGTCCGGGAAATCCTTGCCTTCATAGCGTTTGAGGATTTTTCTGGCCTCTTCAAACGGCCACGCTTTGCTGACACCCGCCGCTTCAACGAGCGCGGGGGAAAGCTGCAGGGACGAGAGGGAGGAAGACATGATCTGGAATCCTGAGGGAGTGAAAGCGGCACGGCCAAACCGGCAAGCGCCGCGACGCCGCTTCCCTAAGGAACGCAGCGATCAGCGTCAATGCTTGCGGCGTTTCAGAAGAAGCTGACCGGGAAATAGCGCAAATAAAGTTCGGCAAACGTGCCCTTGATGCCGATCTGATGCAGCGCGAAATCCAGCGCCTGTTTCAGTTCCGGCCGATCTGCAGGCACTGCAATCGCCAGGCCTTCGCCCAGATAATCCGGCGCAAGATAAGGTCCGCCGACAAACTGGCAGCAATCGGCGGCCTCGCTTTCGGTCAGCCAGAAGCTCATGCGCATGCCATCGCCGAATGCAGCATCGATCAGGCCTGATTGAACGGCCACCAGCATTGCCTCGAAATCATCAAAAGGGCGCGCCTCCGCATTGGGAAAGAAATCTTCGATCATCTGCGCATGGGCTGATCCGGCTATGACGCCGATTGTCTTGCCTGTCAGCGACTTCCGATCCGGCTCGGGCAGCTCGTTCCTGCGCCCGATAAAGCGCGCCGGAAAGCTCAGATATGGTCGCGAGAATGCGTAGGTCTTTCGCGTTTCGGCCGTCACGGCCAGCCCCGAC
This sequence comes from Pseudomonadota bacterium, assembly GCA_023422735.1. Classification (GTDB taxonomy): domain Bacteria; phylum Pseudomonadota; class Alphaproteobacteria; order Rhizobiales; family Rhizobiaceae; genus Tianweitania. The sequence goes on along the minus strand of JAFAGL010000264.1, from coordinate 1,597 downwards.
AACAACGCCTCGCCGTTTCCGTCTTCCAGAACCTTGTCGTGCTCGTTCCACGGCAGCGCCTGGATCTGGCAGCGCTCGGTAATGTCGAGTTCGGCACAGATGGCGCGTGCGAGATCCACATGGAACCCGCTCAAGCGGCCCGAAGCATCGATGAAGGAAAAAGGCGGGAAATCGGTTGTGGTGATGAAGCGCAACCGGGGCAGGTTCTTCAGATCCGGTTTGGCCAAACGTTCGGGCGCATCCCAAAAGCTCGGAATTGCCGGGTCCGCCGCAGCTGGACTTATCGCAGACCCTGTCGGCGAAACGGCCATCAGGAGGATAAACGCAACTGCGAGATGTTTCCAACGCGGCATGTTCTGTTTCCGGCAATGCTTCGAACTGGGTGCCTGCTTGGCTCGCGCAAGTCAATGCGCAAGGACAGGTCCGACGGCAGCAATGCCGTCCAACGAAAGTCGTGAAACCATTTGCTTGCCAGCACCCCGGTCCACGCGATTAAGTGGGCGCGAACAAGACAAGCGGTGCAAACAACCGCACGGGGAACGAGACACTGCATGGCGATCAAGGCCGCAATCCATCACCTGACCCATTATCGCTATGACAGGCCGGTCACGCTCGGGCCCCAGATCATCAGGCTTCGGCCGGCGCCCCATTCGCGAACCCGCGTGATTTCGCATTCGTTGAAAGTCTCGCCCGAAAATCACTTCGTGAACCTGCAGCAGGATCCTTACGGCAACTGGCTGGCGCGTTACGTTTTTCCCGAACCGGTGCGTGAATTGAAGATCGAGGTCGATGTCGTTGCCGACATGACCGTCTACAATCCGTTCGATTTCTTCGTGGAACCGCAAGCCGAAAGCTATCCGTTCGAGTATCCAGCCGACTTGGTGGACGATCTTTCCATTTATCGCAGGCCCGAACCCGCCGGCCCGAAACTGGCGGCTTTTCTTGAAACGATCGACCGCGAAGCGCCGTCCACCGTCAACTTCCTTGTCGACCTCAACACTCGCCTGTCGCGCGAGATCACCTATCTGATCCGCATGGAAGCCGGTGTGCAAACGCCCGAAGAGACCCTGACCAATGCGTCGGGTTCCTGCCGCGATACGTCCTGGCTTCTGGTGCAGGTCTTGCGCCATCTCGGTTTGGCTGCCCGTTTCGTGTCGGGCTATCTGGTCCAGCTCAAGCCCGATCTCGTATCGCTCGACGGCCCGGCGGGAACGACGGTCGATTTCACGGATCTCCACGCCTGGGCGGAAGTCTATCTGCCGGGCGCGGGCTGGATCGGCTTTGATCCGACGTCCGGCCTGCTGACCGGCGAAAGTCATATCCCGCTCGCCGCCACGCCGCATTATCGCAACGCCGCGCCGATTTCCGGCGTGGCAAGCTTCGCCGAAGTCGATTTCGGCTTCGATATGAGCGTGGCGCGCGTGGCCGAACACGCGCGGATCACCAAGCCCTTTTCCGACGAAGCCTGGGCGGAGCTCGATGCGCTCGGTCACGCCATCGACGTCGAACTGCAAAACGAAGATGTCCGTCTCACAATGGGCGGCGAGCCAACCTTCGTGTCGATCGACGATTTCGAATCCGAGGAATGGAACACGGC
>JAFAGL010000229.1 GCA_023422735.1 Pseudomonadota bacterium | reverse complement strand
CATCAACGCGATTTCCATCGAGGACGCAGCTCCGCCGCGCGAGGTGGCCGACGCGTTCGACGAGGTGCAGCGCGCCGAACAGGATGAAGACCGCTTCGTGGAAGAATCCAACCAGTATTCGAACCAGAAACTTGGTCAGGCACGCGGTCAGGCAGCGCAGATCCGCGAAGAAGGGGCCGCTTACAAGAACCGCGTGGTACAGGAAGCCGAAGGTGAGGCGCAGCGCTTCGTTTCGGTTTACGACCAGTATGCGCAGGCACCGGAAGTCACCCGTCAGCGCCTGTTCCTTGAAACCATGGAGCGCGTTTTGCGCAGTTCCAACAAAGTGATCGTAGAGTCGGGCGCCAGCGCCAACGGTTCGGGCGTCGTGCCTTATCTTCCGTTGCCGCAGCTCCAGAGCCGGCCCGCCGGACAGACCTCGCAAGGCCAGACGGGAGGATCGAACTGATGGCAAATCGTCTTCCAGCCATTCTGATCGTCCTCGGCGTATTGGCGATCCTGCTTTACTCTTCGATCTTCGTGGTGAATGAGCGCCAGCAGGCAATCGTTCTGCGTTTCGGTGAAATCGTGGATGTGAAAACCGAGCCCGGCATTTATTTCAAGGCGCCGTTCGGCTTCCTTGATGCCGACAATGTGCAGATGGTCGATGACCGTGTTCTGCGCTTCGACCTCGACAATATCCGCGTGCAGGTATCGGGCGGCAAGTTCTACGAGGTAGATGCCTTCGTGGCCTACCGGATCGAAGATGCGCGCACGTTCCGTTCTGCCGTTTCGGGTAGCGTTCAGCTTGCCGAACAGCGGTTGCGCACCCGTCTCGATTCGGCACTGCGCCGGGTTTACGGTTTGCGTGGCTTCGAAGCTGCCTTGTCGGAAGAGCGCGGCGACATGATGCGTGAAGTGGCCGGACAGTTGCGGCCCGACGCAACTTCGCTTGGCTTGCAGATCACCGATGTCCGTATCCGCCGCACGGATCTCACTCAGGAAGTTTCGCAGCAGACATATGAGCGCATGAAGGCCGAGCGTCTGGCCGAAGCCGAACGCCTTCGGGCGCGTGGCCGCGAGGCTGCGCAGCGCATTCGTGCTCGTGCCGACCGCGAAGTGGTGGAGATCGTTGCCGAAGCGCAAAAGGAAGGCGAAATCCTGCGCGGTGAGGGTGAAGGCGAAAGAACGCAGATTTTTGCCGAAGCCTTCAGCCGCGATCCGGATTTCTTCGAGTTCTACCGGTCGATGGCCGCCTATGATCAGGCTTTGAACAGCGAAGGCACCACAATGCTGTTGTCGCCCGATTCGGATTTCTTCCGCTTCTTCCAGAACCCGATGGGAACGCCTAGCGGCTCGAACGGAGCATCGACCACGGCGGCTCCGCAGGCACCGGCAGCAGCTGCGCCTGCCGCACCTGCGGCCCAGCCTGTCCAGTGACGTCACGATTTCCGTGACCGATCTTCTGGATGCGCTGGGTTTGTTTCTGGTGATCGAAGGGCTGTTTTATTGCGGCTTTCCGGCGATCGCCCGCAAACTGGCGGAAGAGATACGCGTAACGCCTGATACGGCGTTGCGCATTGGCGGGCTCGTCGCCATGGTTCTCGGCGTTCTGATCGTCTGGTTCGCCCGAGGCTAGCGCAGGATTTTGGTATCGACGGCGAAAAAGAGGTCGCAAACGTGCCTCATTTTTCGCAATCATGCGCCACAACATTTGAGCGCCGGGAGCAAGTTTCCCGGCGACCCAGCTTGATAGCCAGTGGGATCGGAGAGGCTCCATGACATTTATCGGTTTTCGAACCACGATCCGCAGCCTGGCTATCTCTGGTTTGGCTTTGAGCGTCAGCGCCGCACCTGTTTGGGCGCAGATGAACCAGCCGAAAGCGCCTTCCGCGCCGCAAGGCAATTCTCAGGGACAGGGCCAGCCGGCCCAACCAAATCCGATCCAGGGGCCGGCATCCGTGGCCGATCTGGCGGAAGAGCTGTTGGGCGCGGTGGTGAATATTTCGACATCGCAGCATGTCACGCCCAATGAAGGGCAGGGCCCGGTGCCGATGCCTGAACTGCCGGAAGGTTCACCATTCCAGGACTTCTTCGACGATTTCTTCAAGAATAGGGAAGGTCAGAATCAGGGTCCGCGCGACGTGCAATCGCTGGGTTCCGGCTTCGTGATCGACGCCAAGGAAGGCATCGTCGTCACCAATAATCACGTGGTTGCCGATGCGGATGCGATTGAGGTCGTGTTTGCCGATGGCGGCAAGCTGAAAGCCGAACTGGTGGGGCGCGATACGAAAACCGATCTGGCGGTTTTGAAGGTGGATGCCACCGCGCGCAAGCTGACTTCGGTGAAATTCGGCGATTCGGACGCCATTCGCATTGGCGACTGGGTTATGGCGGTCGGCAATCCGTTCGGCCTAGGCGGTTCTGTTTCCGTGGGGATCGTTTCTGCGCGCAACCGCGACATCAATTCCGGCCCCTACGACGATTTCATCCAGACCGATGCCGCTATCAATCGCGGCAATTCCGGTGGACCGCTATTCAACATGCGCGGTGAAGTCATCGGCATCAATACCGCGATCATCTCTCCGTCCGGTGGCTCGATCGGCATCGGCTTTTCGATCCCCGCCAAGATGGCCTCAGGCGTTGTTGCGCAGTTGCGTGAATTTGGCGAAACCCGGCGCGGCTGGCTTGGCGTGCGCATTCAGCCGGTCTCGGATGAGATTGCCGAAAGCCTCGGGATGGACAAGGCGCAAGGCGCTCTGGTCGCCGGCATCATGAAGGACGGACCGGTCGCCAATGGTGTGATCGAACCGGGCGACGTGATCATCAAATTCGATGGCAAGGACGTGCGCGAAATGCGCGACCTGCCGCGTATCGTTGCCGATAGCCCGGTGGGCGAAGAGGTCGACGTGGTGATCGTTCGCAAGGGCAAAGAGCAAACCATCAAGGTGACGCTCGGACGTCTGGAAGATAGCGAGGACGCGCCGGAAACCGACAGCGACGAGGATACGCAGGAAGAGGGCACCGACCAGGGCGAACAAAGCGACGTCGCGTCGATGAATACGCTGGGCATGGTGATGCAGGAACTGTCGGACGAGGAACGTGACGCTTTCTCAATTTCGCCGGATGTATCCGGTGTCCTGATTTCGGAAGTCGAGGACGGGTCGCCAGCCAGCGAAAAGGGGATCGAACCGGGCGAGGTGATCACCGAAGTGGCACAGGAAGCGGTTTCAATGCCGAAGGATGTGATTGATCGCGTGCAGACGCTGAAAAGTCAGGGCCGGAAGAACGCGCTTCTTATGTTGGCATCCAAAACCGGCGAGCTACGGTTCGTTACGCTGCGCATCGACTGACAAGCCAGGCCGGGCTTGCAAGCGGTCTAGTCACTGAGCGGAACCGCCGCTCCGCACACGGTCGTAGACATCCAT
>JAFAGL010000047.1 GCA_023422735.1 Pseudomonadota bacterium | reverse complement strand
CCAACCGATTTGTTGTTCCTGTGCTTGCGCATCCCGATCCAAAGAATGGGTTAGATATCCCTTATACGTTGACGGGTGAGAACAACGCAGTATCAGGAAGAATAAAACTGCCCTGACGATTTTCGATCTGGAAAGCCGATCACTCTCTCTTAGATCAGCCGCTTCCCACGTGAGTTAATGGAGTTGAAAATGACCATTGCGGTTGGGGAAACCCTGCCTGAAATATCGCTCAAGGTAGTGAAGCCGGAAACGGTCATCGAAACGACTGCCGCTGATTTTTTCGGTGGCAAGAAAGTTGTTCTCTTTGGCGTTCCTGGTGCGTTTACGCCCACCTGCTCAAACAATCATCTCCCCGGCTATCTCGAAAACGCTGATGCGATAATAGGCAAGGGAGTAGACACAATTGCTGTGATTGCCGTCAATGATCCGTTTGTGATGCGAGCTTGGGCACGCTTCACCGGTGCTGAGGGAAAGATTACATTTCTGGCCGATAGCGACGCTCAATTCGCCAAAGCCGTTGGACTTGAAAGCGATATGAGCGCATCCTTTCTCGGGCTGCGCAACAAAAGGTTCTCGATGATCGTGAAAGACCAAAAGGTCACGGTATTGAATATAGAAAGACAGCCGGGGCAAGCCATTGACAGTGGCGTTGCTCGAATTCTCGAACAATTATGATCAGAATCTAGCGGCATTGGGTGGAATCGAAGCGGCGCTTCGTTTCCACTTTCAATCTTCGCGAACGAAGGTACGGTTCAACTTACGAGTCGGTTGTGAAAGAGCCGGTTTGATGGGATCTGTTCTGGGCGCTCGCGTCGGCTTAAAGGGTGACATACCCTGTCTCGCGAGTTCATCTGCGCGCTCGTTTTCCGGATGCCCAGCATGACCCTTGACCCAATGCCAGCGAACATTGTGGCGTTTGCGTGCTTCATCTAGCGCTTGCCACAATTCCGCATTCTTGACCGGTTGCTTCGCGGCGGTGCGCCAGCCGTTTCTTTTCCAACCCTCGATCCATTTCGAAATGCCGTCACGAACGTAATTACTGTCCGTATACAGATCGACTTCACAAGGCTCCTTCAAAGCTTCCAGTGCTGAAATTGCAGCGACCAATTCCATGCGGTTATTGGTCGTATCCGCTTCACCTCCGGACAATTCTTTAAACTTGCCATTATAGCGCAAAATGGCGCCCCAACCGCCTGGCCCCGGGTTTCCTGAACATGCCCCGTCGGTATAGGCCTCGATGATCTTCATCCCAGTCCGTAGACCTCTGGTCCGGTGACGGATGTATGAAAGCGCAACTTTGCAACATATTCGAGCGGATCACGCTTTTGCACCAACGCGCCATCAGGAATGTTCAGCCAGTCGTAAATCCGCGTCAACATGAAGCGAAGTGCTGATCCGCGTGCCAAAATATGCAATGCCTGCTTTTCATCCGTGCTCAAGGGGCGGACCTCTTGGTAAGAGGAGGTCAAAGCGGCAGCTTTCTCGGGGTTGAAGCTGAAATCAGGTTCAAAGCACCATGCGTTGATGCATGTCGCCAGATCATAGGCATAGAAGTCATCGCAGGCGAAGTAAAAGTCGATCAATCCCGAAAGTCTGTCACCAAGGAAGAACACATTGTCGGGAAACAAATCCGCATGAATGATACCGCTTGGAAGCTCCTTGGGCCAGTCGCGCTCCAGAACTTCAAACTGACCACTGACTTCATCGGCAAGACCTGCAACGATCTCGCCTGCCCGAGCGCATGATCCTCGCCAAAGTTCACGCCATCCAGGGAGAGACAGGGCGTTCGGACGGTGCATGGGGAAATCCGCACCGGCCAGATGTAATTTCGCCAACTCGCGCCCCACCTCGCCGCAGTGCGTGACGCTCGGGTGACGCATCCACATACCTTCGAGAAAAGTGATGATGGCAGCTGGTCGGTTGGCAAGGGTGCCAATCAACTTCCCATCCTGCCTTTCGACCGGCAGCGGGCAGGTCAAACCTTTATGAGCCAAATGCTGCATAAGGCCCAGGAAAAACGGTAAATCGGTTTGTTCAACGCGTTTTTCATACAAAGTCAGGATGTATGAGCCGGTGTCGGTACGCAGCAGGAAGTTTGAATTCTCGGAACCTTCGGCAATCCCCTTGTAAGAAAGGACGTTTCCGATGCGATATTCTTGCAAGAAGCGCGCAAGCTGCTCCTCGTTGACGTCGGTATAAACCGCCATTACCGGGTATTTCCATTCACAAAAGCCATGTCGGCCGGCACCAGCGGTGTGTCACGTAACACGCTCAATACCGGGAAATTCTCATTCTCGACCGCCGTAACAGCAAGATCGACCGACACGTCAAACCTTGCATTGAACGCGTCTAGAATTTCATCGACGATCACTTGTGGAGCGGATGCTCCTGCAGACAAGCCAAGCGTCTCAATGCGGGAAATTTCGTGCCATGGAATTTCTGCTGCCCGCTGCACCAGAAGCGCACGTTTTGCACCGGCCCGCTCGGCGACTTCGACAAGTCGCTTGGAGTTCGATGAATTTGGAGCGCCCACGATCAGAAAGAAGTCCGTACCGACTGCAGTTTCCTTTACCGCTTCCTGGCGATTGGTAGTCGCATAACAAATGGATTCGGCAGATGGCGCCTGTACGGAAGGAAAGCGTTCCCTAAGACGCGCAAGAATGCCAGCTGTGTCACTAACGGAAAGCGTAGTCTGCGTTACAAAACCAAGTTGCTCGGGATCCTGTGGCGAAAAGCGATCAACATCAGTTTCGCTTTCAATCAGCGTCACCGCGCCATCCGGCAGTTGGCCCATCGTGCCGATCACCTCCGGGTGTCCAGCGTGGCCGACCAGAACTACATGCCGGCCTTGGCGCTGATGACGCATTGCTTGCTTGTGAACCTTTGATACCAGCGGACAGGTCGCGTCGAGATAGAACAGATTTCGCGCCTGAGCGTCTTCGGGAACAGACTTGGGAACGCCGTGCGCCGAGAAAACCACGGGCCGCTCATGATGTTGCGGCGGGATTTCGCTTAACTCTTCGATAAAGATCGCACCGCGTTCTCGAAGCCCTTGGACTACGAACCGGTTATGCACAATCTCATGTCGTACATAGACCGGTGCACCATATTTTTTGAGCGCCAAAACCACGATCTGGATAGCGCGATCAACGCCTGCGCAGAAGCCCCGCGGCTCGCACAAGCGAATCGTCAACGAGGGCTTGGCTGAGGAAGGCAGGGGCATCGAAAACTCGCTTACTTCGCGCCGGACATGAGGTTTGCAGCGCCTCCTGTCAAGGTTGCATCTCATTTTCGCTTGGATGCCTGCGACGGAAAAGACCGGCAAGACATATACAGCCGAGCGCCAAAGCCAGGCCATACCACGTGACCGCATATTGCAGATGATTATTGGGAAAGTTGATCAGAGTTACGCCCCCGATTGGAAGTCCCCCTGGATTAGGCGTAATATCGGCGTCCAAAAAGAAGGGCAACACATTCGCGGAAAGTCCAACACTTGACGCCATTGTGCCGCGGTCCTTCCAATAGAAAATATTTTTGACCGGTTCATTATCCGGCACTATCCACGATGGCTTCTGCTCCAATTCCTCACGCGCAAGCCCGGTAACGTCGATCTCGCCGCCAACTTGCCCACGCGGTCGACTAGCCGGCTCCTTATTGTCATAAGGGACAAATCCCCGATTGACGAATAACAACCGCCCGTCGTCCATTTCCAAAGGCGTATAAACGAAAAAGCCTGATTGACCCTCATGGGTCGCGAAGAAATGCCGTTCTTTGTCGTGCAGATAAGTTCCTCTTACACGCAAAGGTTGGTATTCGATCGATTGGCCACGAGCTAAGGCGCTTTCCACCGTTGGTAGCGCAACGGGCGAATGCGTGAGTTGCTCAGTGACTTGGGCAATCAGCGCCTCTTTCCATGCAAGACGTCTAACCTGCCAAGTCCCCAACGACAAAAGTGTCGCCATAGCAAGCGCCACCAGCAACCAAAGGAGAATTTGGACAGCCCGTCGCCTGCGTTTACTCTTTGCTGGCCCTGAGGTGCTAGGTGTCAAGA
>JAFAGL010000157.1 GCA_023422735.1 Pseudomonadota bacterium | reverse complement strand
ATCCAAGGCCCAGATGGTTGATCGTGGTCAAGCCCGCATCGATGCGCAAGCCAAGCGCCTGACTGGTTTCGGCCGAGCGCGTGAAGGCATAAGATGCCAGACCGAAAGGCAGCCGGTTCGATTCCTCGATCGCCTCGTCCAGCGTCGAAAAGCGATTGACGATCGCGACCGGACCGAATGACTCCTCATTCATGATCCGGGCCGATTTGGGCGCATTGGCAATCACGGTGGGCTCAAAGAAATTGCCCTTGTTGCCGATGCGGCGTCCGCCGGTTTTCACTTCCGCGCCTTGCGAAACAGCATCTGCGATCAGTTCTTCAAGCGCGGGAATACGACGCTCATTGGCAAGCGGACCCATCTGGCTTTCGGCATCCATGCCCGCGCCGACACGGATCGACTTGGCGTAATCGACCAGCCCGTCGAGGAATTGGTCATAAGCGCCATCCTGCACGAGGAAGCGGGTCGGTGACACGCAGACCTGACCGGCATTGCGGAATTTCGAGCCCGCGAGCGTCTTGGCAGCTTTCGCGACATCGGCATCTTCGAATACGATGGCTGGAGCATGGCCGCCAAGTTCCATCGTGGCGCGCTTCATGTGCTGGCCGGCAAGAGCCGCGAGATGCTTGCCGATCGGGGTGGAGCCCGTAAAGGAAATCTTGCGGATCACCGGATGGGGGATGAGATATTCCGAAACTTCGGCCGGGATGCCGTAAACGAGGTTGACCACGCCGTCCGGAATCCCGGCATCGACGAAAGCCTTGATCAAAGCAGCGGGCGCAGCCGGCGTTTCTTCAGGGGCCTTGACGATGATCGAGCATCCGGCGGCAACGGCTGCCGACAGTTTGCGCACCACCTGATTGATGGGGAAATTCCAGGGCGTGAACGCCGCCACCGGGCCAACGGGCAGCTTGATCGCCAACTGGCTGACGCCTGCGGCGCGCGCGGGAATGATCTGGCCATAGGTGCGGCGCGCTTCTTCGGCAAACCAGTCGATCGTATCTGCGCCGGCCAGAACTTCGCCCTTGGCTTCGGCGAGCGGCTTGCCTTGTTCCATGGTGAGAACGGGGGCAATTTCATCGGCGCGCTCGCGCAGGATATTGGCGGCCTTGCGCATCAGCTTGGAGCGTTCGAATGCGCTGACCTCGCGCCAGGTCTCGAAACCTTTCTGTACCGCAGCCAAGGCATCATCGAGATCCGCGCGGGCTGCATGTGCAACCTTGCCGATCACCTCGCCGGTCGCGGGATCAAGCACATCAATGGTCTTCTTGTCGCGACCGTCGCGCCATTTGCCATCAATGAAAAGCTGGGTGTCGGGGTAATTCGTCATCGACTCGTCCTTCCAAAATTTACAATTGCCCGCCCGTGTACCCGCCGTGAGCGACGGGGTAACAAAAACTCATCACTATGTGCGATGTCGCGTTGTGAAAAACAAATCACACCTAGCATGGCGGCGGGCTTATCAGCCAGAGCGCGGGGTGGGCGCCTTGATATCCCGCTCGGCCACCTGATCCAACAGCCAGGCCGTGAAATTCTGTATCAGCGGCAGCGCCTGCTTGGCTTCAGGCGCGACAACATAATAGCTGTTTTCCGTTTGCATCGGCTTGTCGACCATCACCGCCAGGACACCGGCATCCAGTTCCTGCTCGATCAGATAGCGCGGCAAAAGCGCAATGCCCAATCCGGCAATCGCGGCCTCGATGATCATCGAAAACTGGTCGAACCGATGACCGCGATATGCCGCATTTGTTTCGAGGCCGGCCATTGCAAACCATTGCGACCAGAGCTTCGGCCGTGTGGTCAACTGCAATAAGGGCCATTCCACTTCACTTTGGGCATTTGCATCGAGCGTGGCGCGCGTCAGTTCGGGATTGGCCACGGGCAACACTGCTTCGCCGCACAGATAGGTGCAGGTCGCATGTGCCCAAACGGGCTGGCCGTAATGGATGGCCAGATCGAAATCGTCCTCGTCGAGATCAAACGGCGCGGAACGTGAGGCGAGATTGAGCACCACGCCCGGATTGCCGCGAAGAAAAACGGGCAATCGCGGACTGAGCCAGCGGCTTCCGAAAGTCGGCAGCGTCGCGATACTCAGCGTTTGGCTCGAGTCTGCCGAAGCCATGGCCCGCAGAATCGTCGCTTCGCTGTGATGCAGAAGCTTGCGCGCTTCCGGCAAAAAGCGCTTGCCATCTTCCGATAAAACTACGCGCTGGCGTACGCGCTCGAACAACAGCGTCCCGAGATGGCGTTCCAGTTCCTTGACCTGACGGCTCACCGCGCTTTGCGTCAACGACAATTCATCGGCGGCGCGGGTGAAGCTGCCATGGCGGGCGGCGCATTCGAAAGCCTGTAGTGCGCCAAGGTCCGGCAACAATCTTCTAGAAAGGTTCATGCGCGTTTTGCATCAAGTCAGTCGAATCTATTGGGTGCGAGCGGAAGTTCGGATAGGTATATGTCAGATTCAGTATCAACCACAGCTTGACCCTGAAAGGGAAGTCATATGGCGGACACCGTGGCCCCAAGCGAAATCCGTGCTGCCTTTTCGGCGGCGATGTCGGCAATGTACCGGACGGAAGTGCCGGCCTACGGGACGCTGATGGAGCTTGTGGCCGACGTCAATGACAAGGTTCTGGAACAGAATGCCGAGCTGCGCGAAAGCCTTTCGGCCAGCAATGCCTTGTCGCGCATTTCCGAAGAGCGCCATGGCGCGATCCGGCTCGGCACGCCGGAAGAACTCGCCAATATGCGTCGCGTTTTTGCGGTCATGGGCATGTTTCCGGTTGGTTATTACGATCTGTCGGAAGCCGGCGTGCCTGTGCATTCAACCGCCTTTCGCCCGGTGGGAGAAGAAGCGCTCAGCATCAACCCGTTTCGCGTTTTCACCTCGCTTTTGCGGCTTGACCTGATCGCGGACGAAACGCTGCGGGCCGAAGCCCAGGCGACACTTGCCAAGCGACAGATTTTCACGCCCGCTGCATTGGAACTGGTCGAAAAGGCCGAGAAAAACGGTGGTCTCGAAAAAGCCGATGCGGATCGTTTCGTTGCCGAAGTTCTGGAAACTTTCCGCTGGCACGACCAGGCAAGCGTCACACCGCAAATGTATCACCGGCTGCATGACGCGCATCGGCTGATCGCCGACGTCGTTTCGTTCAAGGGACCGCATATCAACCACCTGACGCCGCGCACGCTCGACATCGATGCGGTTCAGGAACTGATGCCTTCGCGCGATATTGCTCCAAAAGCGATCGTGGAGGGTCCGCCTTCGCGCGATTGTCCCATCCTTCTGCGTCAAACCTCGTTCAAGGCGCTGGAAGAGGCGGTTTCCTTTCGGGATGAAAATGGCGACTGGAAATCCGGTTCGCATACAGCCCGGTTCGGCGAGATCGAGCAGCGCGGCATCGCGCTGACCCCGAAGGGCAGGGCGCTTTATGATAGCTTGCTCGATGAAACGCGCGCGAAGATCAGGCCTGCCGCCGATGGTTCGAATGCACAAGCCTATGTCGATACGCTGGGCGAAACATTCAAACAGTTCCCGGATGATTGGGCGCAGATCCGTAGCGATGGACTTGGCTATTTCACTTATTCGCTGACGCAATCGGGCAGAGATGCGCAGCCGCAAGCTGATGCCACGATCGAGGATCTGGTTGCGAAAGGCTATGTG
>JAFAGL010000149.1 GCA_023422735.1 Pseudomonadota bacterium | reverse complement strand
GCGACAGCGGATCGGCCTGATGGCGTGCCCGGCAGATGCTGTCGCGACTATATAAATTCTCCATCTTTCCTCTCCGCCAACCCTGATTGACCTCATCATGATACGGGGAAATGGCGGTTGACTATGGAGAAGGCCGCACGCTCTATATAGTAAAACTATATAATGACGAGTCCGTTCAGACCATGAAGTCCCTGCCCCGCCTTCATCTCAATGGATTGCGCGCGTTGGAAGCGACGGGGCGGCTCGGCTCATTGCAGAAGGCTGCCGTTGAACTCGGCGTCACGATTGGCGCGGTCAGCCAGCATGTCCTGCGGGCCGAGGCCCAGCTCGGCAAACCCTTGTTTGACCGGGTGGGTCGGGGTCTCGTTCCCAACGCGCTTGGCCAGCAGATGCTTCCGCGCCTCAGCGCCGGCTTTCGGATGCTGGATGAAGCCACGGCGCTCGCGTTCGACAGCCTGCAGAATGTGTTGACGATTTCTGTTGCGCCAGTCTTTGCTTCGAAATGGCTCGTGCCCCGCCTCAGTCGCTACAGCGCGCTTCACCCCGGCGTTCAGGTGCGCCTCGATGCATCGACGAGAATGGTCAATCCCAATAGCGGCGACATCGATCTTTGCATCCGGGTGGGCGATGGCGATTGGCCGGACCTGCGCAAGGAGTTCCTGCTCGCACAGGAAATTTTCCCGGTTTGCGCACCCGAACTCGCATCACGGCTTCAATCCCCGCAAGATCTCAAATCGGTGCCGATCGTGCTCGATGCCCATTCCAACCTGAATTGGAAACAGTGGCTGGCCCCACATGGAATCGAGGAAAGCGAATTGACGCCCGGCAACACATTCACCGACGCAGCGCTTGCACTTGATGCTGCAATCGCCGGCCAGGGTGTTTTGCTGGCCTGGCAGACGCTTGCCTATTCCGCTTTGCAAAGCGGCGTACTTGTCACCCCCTTTCCCGGTCGTGCACGCACACAGTTCGGCTATTGGCTGATTACTGCAAAGAACCGGCGCGAAGATCAAAAAGTAGCTGGCTTCAAACGCTGGATTCGGGAAGAAGTGGCGGAAACGGCGCGCGCTTTCGCTTGAAACCGAAAATGCCCGCACCAACTTTCAGATACCGTCATTGCGAAGGAGGATAGAGCGATGAAGGAATTCCAATGCGGGTCGCTGGTGCCCGGCTGTGATTGGCACACGCGCCATGAGGAAGAAGCCGAAGTCATCCGCCGTGCGGTAGAGCATATGCGTGAAACCCACGGCGAAGACACAATCCGGGAAACGATGGTTGATGCGATCAGGTCACGTGTCCAACGTGTCTCGAACCCAGCCTAACCCTGCTTTCCAAGCTCAGATGCGCGGGCAAGAAGCGCATCGCGATCAAGCGTGAAATCGGAGGCGGACCATTCCGCCTCCAGTTGATTGAGCAAACCGCCAAGCTTTGGGCCTGCTTCATGCCCCTGCTTCAAAAGATCGGCGCCTGAAATCGGAAAAACCGGGATCTGCCAGGTCTGCGCATGGTCGAGGAGCCTTTCCATCTGCGCAGTTTCATTGCCTGCAGCCTTCGCAGCCGCGATCTGCAATTTCAGCCGATCAGACAATCCCGCCGCGCCGTTTGCATGAATGCGCCGCGCCAGTTCTTCCGTCGTTTCCCCTTCAGCAGAAGGCGATGCGCTGGACCAGGCCCCAAGCCGCTTCGCTTCCGCTTTTGACAGCCGCAAGCGCTGCGAAAGCGTGCCAATCCTCTCGCCTGTGGGTGGAATGATGCTCGCAAGCCTCAACAACGGGTCGGGCTGCCACACCTTGGCCTTTTCGGCATCGACCAGCCCATGGATCGCGTCGATCCCCCATTTTTCGGATTCGGGCAAAACAAGCATCAGCACACCGGTGGTGCGCATCCACAAAAGAGCGCGGCTCGGGTCGGGCGCAGACAAGAGCTTACGTAGTTCCGTCCACACACGTTCAGCCGAAAGGCCGGTCACGCCGTCTTTCAATCGCGCACATGCTTTCAGCCCCTCCGCATCCGGCCTGCCGGTGCCGAACCAAGCGAAAAAGCGGAAAAAACGCAGGATGCGCAGATAATCTTCCTGAATGCGCTGTGTCGGATCGCCAATGAAGCGCAACAGGCGCTTGTCGAGATCGACAAGCCCGCCAACCAGATCGATGACCTTCCCATCCGCTTCCGCATAAAGCCCGTTGATGGTGAAGTCTCGCCGCTCGGCGTCCTGTTTCCAGTCTCGTCCGAAGGCCACCTTGGCGTGGCGGCCATCAGTTTCAATGTCGCTGCGCAAAGTCGTCACTTCATAGGGCGTGCCATCGGCCACCACCGTGATCGTGCCGTGATCGATGCCCGTTGGCACTGGCTTGAACCCGGCTGCTTGGGCACGCCGCATCGTTTCTTCCGGCAATATGGTGGTTGCGATATCAACATCGCCCGTTTCCCGCCCGAGCAATGCATCGCGCACCGCGCCACCGGCGATTCGCGCCTCCTCGCCATCGGCTTTCAAGGCAGCCATCAGTTTCTGAAGGCTGGCGGTTTCGAGAAAGGCAGCGCGGCCTGCAATGGACTGGGTCAAGCGTAGAGCCTTTCGTAAAGTGTGCGAATGACGCCTGCAGTCACGCCCCAGATATAGCGTTCGCCATAAGGCATCTCGTAGAAATATCGTGCGCGGTCCTGCCAAAGACGGCTGTTTTGCAGGTGGTTTTCCGGATTCATCAGAAAAGCGAGCGGCACCTCGAAGGCGGCATCGACTTCATCCGGGTTGATTGTCAGCCGGAAACCGGGCTTCACGATGCCCAGCACCGGCGCAATCCGAAATCCGCTGCCGGTCGCATAATCCGGCAAACGGCCAAGCACCTCGATACGGTTTCGTTCGAGGCCGATTTCTTCTTCCGTTTCACGCAGGGCGGCATCTTCCGGGGATGCATCTTCCGGGTCGATCCGGCCTCCGGGAAAAGCCACCTGCCCGGCATGGTTGCGCAGTTTTTCTGTGCGCTGCGTGAGGATGATCGAGGCGCCCTCGGGATAATCCACGGCGGCGATCATCACTGCGGCTGCCCGCAGATTCGGCCTCACCACAAGGTCGCGAAAATCGGGGTTCAGCCGGTGATCGCCATAAAAATCTTCTTCGGGCGCTTCACGCTCGATCAAGGCGCGCCGCCGAAAATCCTCAGCTGTGAACAATGCAGGGTCAGCCAAGTCACTCACGCTTGTTCGGCCAACCGGTTCAACTGCGCCATCGGCATAACGGGGAAAATCGCGCCATTTGAACGCAGCGCAAACATGGCCTCGCCCTCAATATCGATCTCCTCGCCGAGTTCGGCCATTTCATACATCACAGGCCGCGCGATCAAGGCTTCGAGCCGCCCGCGTATATGAAGATACGGCTTCAGGCCGCCGGTTTCCGCTTCATCGACAAAGCGCAGCGGATGCTCTGGCCCGGCCTCGACGACATCGCCGACATTCGTGCGGAAGGTCAGGACCTGCTCTGCTCCTTCGCCTTGCGCATTGACCTCGACACCAATGAAATGCGCATCCTCGACGCGGATGCTGACTTTCTCGACTGGCGTGACGAGATAGGTCCGGCCATCCTCATCCTTGCGCAAAACGCTGGAAAAGAGCTGCACCAGCGGCAGCCGCCCGATCGGAGTGCCCATATAGAACCAGGTTCCGTCGCGCTTGATCTCCATGTCGAGATCGCCGCAGAAATCCGGATTCCACTTGTCCACGGGCGCCGGCCCCTTGTTTGCGCGCGCTGCCCGGCTGATGAGCGCCTCTAGGCCCGAGGCGTCCCTTGCTTGGGCCAGATGTCGGTTCTGTGAGGGATGTTGCTCTTTCATCGTCACGAAATAGACACTCTTGTTTTGCTTGTCAGCATCATGGGTCCATTTAACTTGCCAAGGTCCGGGCCAGGATCAAGTTCCAGTGGATGGGCGTCAACTGTAAGGCTTCAGGGATGTGAACCTGCAGCCGCATGGTTCAAAACTGAAGCACGATCACCACGCAGCAGATGAAAACAAGAGGCCGCAGCGCATGAGCGTCATGACCAAGGAGCCGGCCGAGGCCAGCGAACAGGAAATCGTCCTGGAAGCGGAAACCGCGCTTGCCACGATCGGCCAGGTCCGCGAAGCTGTCGGCCAGGTGATTTTCGGTCAGGAAGGCGTCATCGAGAAAACGCTGGTTGCGTTGCTGGCGGGTGGTCACGCGCTGCTGGTTGGCGTTCCAGGTCTGGCCAAAACCAAGCTTGTGGAAACGCTGGGCACTGTTCTCGGCCTTCAGTCCAATCGTATCCAGTTCACGCCCGACTTGATGCCGTCCGATATTCTCGGTTCGGAAGTCATGGAGCAGGACGAGAATGGCCGTCGCTCATTTCGCTTTTTGCCGGGGCCCGTTTTCGCGCAGTTGCTGATGGCAGATGAGATCAACCGCGCCAGCCCGCGCACGCAATCGGCCCTGCTGCAATCCATGCAGGAATATCACGTAACGGTCGCCGGGCAGCGCCACGACCTGCCCGCCCCTTTCCACGTTCTCGCAACGCAAAACCCGCTTGAACAGGAAGGCACATACCCGCTTCCGGAAGCGCAGCTCGATCGCTTCCTGATGCAGATCGACATTCTGTATCCCGAGTTGGAAGCCGAGCGAAGGATTCTGACCGAAACGACAGGCGTGCATGAAGCGCATGTGCAGGCCGTTCTCGATCCTCAGCGCCTGCAATCGATCCAGCATCTCGTCCGCCGCATGCCGGTTCCAGAAAGCGTCGTTGACGCTATTTTGACGTTGGTTCGCTCTGCCCGCCCCGGTCAGGGCAACGCAGAGACCGAGAAGCATGTCGCATGGGGTCCCGGTCCGCGCGCAAGCCAGGCCTTGACGCTTTGCGCCCGTGCGCGCGCACTTTACGATGGCCGCCTTGCTCCTTCGATCGACGATGTGCGCGCCTTGGCCGAGCCGGTTCTGCAGCACCGCATGGCGCTGACTTTTGCTGCCCGTGCAGAGGGCATGAGCGTACGCGACGTCGTAGCGAGGCTGGCAAAGGCAATTTGATGGCGCAGATCGGCGAGATCGTCCAGCCAGTCACCACAAAGGACGCGCTTTCGCGTGCGCGCTCGCGCGCGGCCCTCGTGCCGGACCTGCTGGTGGAAGCGCGCCGCGTGGTCAGCACCGTCATTTCCGGCTGGCATGGCCGACGAAGGCGCGGTGTCGGCGAAAATTTCTGGCAGTTTCGCCCTTTTGTGGAAGGCGATGCCGTTGCCCGTATCGACTGGCGGCGTTCGGCGCGTGATGAACATACTTATGTGCGCGACCGTGAATGGGAAGCCGCGCACACGGTCTGGCTCTGGGCCGATCCCTCGCCTTCGATGCTGTACAAATCCACCTTTTCGGATGTTTCGAAGGAATCGCGGGCATTGGTGCTTATCCTCGCCCTTGCCGAGCTTCTGTCGCGTTCTGGTGAGCGTATCGGCTGGCCGGGAGTGAGCGATCCGATTTCCGCCCGAAACGGAGCAGAAAGGCTGGCGTCGCGTTTGATCCACGCAGTTGTCGAACCGAACGCCGATTTTTCCAAGGTCGGCAGGTTTTGCGATGTGGTCATTGCATCCGATTTTCTGCAAGATCCGCAAGACATCAAGGCGTGGCTCGATCCGCTTTCGAAGCGAGGCGCGCGCGTTCACCTGATCGAGATTGCGGATCCAGCCGAAGAAAGCTTTCCTTTCGCGGGTCGAACCGAATTTCGTGATCCGGAAAGTGGCGAGCGCCTCACGGC
>JAFAGL010000137.1 GCA_023422735.1 Pseudomonadota bacterium | reverse complement strand
GAGCCCTGCCGCGACCAGACTGCACACGGTCGTTCCGAAGCGGGCCTTAATGGTCATGCGGTAATCGAGGCCAGCCTCGGTGAACATACCCGCCATGATCGCGCCATAGGGATCCTTGGGATTGATGCCAATCAGGGGATGCTCGGCAATTTCGCGAGGTGAGATGGATTTGCGGTCGGCAAGCGCGCTATCGCGTGGCACGATGCACAAAAGACGGCCACTTGCGAGAAGTTCGAATTTGATCAGAGAGTGTTCGAACCGCGAAGAGATGGCCACCAACTCACCTCGCCCGAGCAAGAGGTAATCAATGGCTTCCTCGATCTTCAGAATGTTCACATCGAGGTTGAGATCCGGGTATCGCTGCTTCAGCCGGCCGATCGCACGCGGCACCATGACATTGGCGATGCTCGGAACCGACGCGATGCACAACTCCTGCTGCTTGCCGCGTCCAGCATCGGCAAGGGCGCTTTGCAGATCGGCGATCTTGCCGTGAACGCTGTCCAGCAGATCGAAAATGTTTCGTGCCTGCTGGGTCGGAACATATCGTCCCGCATGGCGATCAAACAAGCGTATGCTGAGGGCATCCTCAGTATGCTTCATCAGCCGGCTTATGCCCGGCGCCGAAACGTTCAACAGCCGTGCAGCGCCGGCAATCGTGCCGGTTACCATGATGGCCCGGATCACCTCGATCTGACGTAATGTGAGCATTGCGAGCCCCCGCCCCCTGGGTTCGAGGTCATTTTGACACCCGACAACTACCGTCTCAATCCCGTGCGATGACGGAGAACCTGGTCAGCTCTCGACGCGCACCTGGCCGAGCAAGGCCGATGCCTGAGCCAGCGCCGCCCCACCCGTCACCATCATTTGCGGCAAGACCAGCCATTCGAGCATCCATGCCGCGCCGGAACGTTCATATTCGTGCAGCATGGCCTGCTGCAGAGTGCCCGCCAGCCCCGCATTGAAGCGCCCCAATGCAACGAGGACTTCCGCGCGCACCGGGTTGGATTTATGGGCCATCGCAGACGAGCCACCGCCGCCTTCCAGGCGAATTGCAGCGACTTCCGTTTGCGCCAGAAGGGTAATGTCGGTGCCCAGCTTGCCGAGCGTACCGGTCAAGCGCGCCAGCGTATCTCCGAACTCGACAATCTGGTCTCGCGCCGCTTGCCATGGTCCAGCGATGCCAAGACCGAGTTCGCGCGCCAAAGCTGCCGCGAGCGCATCTCCGTGACCGCCAAAACTTGCCCGGTCACCGACCGGACCGCCGAGCTGAACCACCAGCACGGAGTCACGCAACCGCTCGAACGTGTTGGAATGCCGTTGAAGCGGTTCGGTCCAGCTGGCAATCTTTGCGTCCCAACTTGTGGGCAACGCAGCTTGCATCCGCGTATGCGCCATGACCGGCTTGTTGCCGACTTCGGCGCGCATTTCGCCAAGCTTGGTGATCAGTGCCGCCAGACGCGCCTGCAGCACATCCAAAACTTGCGCGATCTGCATCACCAAAGCAGTGTCAATCACATCCTGGCTGGTCGCGCCCTTATGCAAAGCCGAGCGGTCGGGCTCCGACACGTTTTGACGCAATTGCTTGACCAAAGCCGGGATAACAACGCCGTCGCGGCCCATACCCTCGATCAAGACAGGCCAATCCGGCTGGAAACGCTCGACAGCACCTACAACCGACTGCGCTGCGTCGTCGCCGATCCAGCCTACTTTCGCGGAAGCGAGAGCCAGAGCTCGTTCAAAACGAAGCATGGCCGCAAGTTGCGCTTCATCGGAAAGCAGAGCTTCAATTTCTGCGTCGCCCGCCAGGACTGAGATCAGCGGTGTCATCAGAAATCGAAAAACACCGTCTCGTTTTCACCCTGAAGGTGAATATCGAGCACGTAGCGGGTCACGTTGCCTTCGGTCTCCTTGCGCGCGATCAAGGTTTCGCGCCGACGCTTGTCGAGTATCTTGTTCAACACCCAGTCAGTTCCGTTAGCCTCGACCTCATCGGAGAAATACAGGCGCGTTTGGAGGCCAATATTGATTCCGCGTGCGACGATCCAGAGACTGACATGCGGCGCCATGGGCTTGCCATCCGGACCCGGAACGCGCCCAGGCTTGATCGTTTGGAACGCGAAACTGCCATCGTTATTCGTCGCTTTTCGGCCCCATCCGGTGAAAGACGGTCGCGAATTCGATTGCGGCGCCATCGGCGCGACGTAGGAGCCATCCGCATCCGCCTGCCATATTTCGACCAACGCATCGCCAAGCGGAACGCCGCTGCCATCGATGATCCTGCCCACGATCTCGATCCGCTCGCCTTTTGTGTCGGCGGTCAGCATCTCGGATCCGAGATCGGTTGCATAAACGCCGTGAATTTCGGCAAAATTCGGCGTCATGCCAATATGCACATATGGCCCGGCGGTTTGCGACGGCGTTTCCTTCAAGGTCGGGATCGGGTGCAGCATCAATTCCCCTCCATTCGGTTTTCGAACATCGTCGAACGTCGCCCGCGCAACACGATGTCGAAACGATAAGCCAAGGCATCCATTGGAGCAGTGTTGTGACGATCGAGTTTCGCCACAAGCTGCTCAATCGCGGCCTTGTCGGGGATCGTCGCAACGATCGGGCATTGCCAGATCATCGGATCGCCCTCGAAATACATCTGGGTAATCAAACGCTGCGCAAAAGCGTGGCCGAAAACCGAAAAATGGATATGCGCCGGGCGCCAATCATTAACGCCGTTCGGCCATGGATAGGCACCGGGCCGGATCGTGCGAAAATGGTAAAAGCCGTTGTCGTCCGTGACGGCGCGGCCACAACCGCCGAAGTTCGGATCAAGCGCCGCGATATAGCCCTCCTTCTTATGCCGATATCGCCCGCCGGCATTCGCCTGCCAGAACTCGACAAGCGTGTTTCGCACGGGGCGGGCATTCTCATCCAGAACCTGCCCGTAGACCACCAAGCGCTGGCCGATCGCCTCGCTTCCATCCTGACTGTAGTTGCGAATGAGATCGTTATCGAGCGGGCCGAGGCTGGAATGACCGAAGGTCGGCCCGGTCAGTTCCGATGCAGTCGACTGCAGCGCCAGCAAGGGATGGCCAGGCGAACGAAAAG
>JAFAGL010000122.1 GCA_023422735.1 Pseudomonadota bacterium | reverse complement strand
GGCATAGACCTGTCGGTCGGCGGCGTGGTGTCCTTGTCGGCGATCATTGCCGGCAATCTCATGGCGGGGCAGGACAGCGGCATCTTTCTTGCCATTCTCGGCTGTCTTGCAGCGGGTGCGATCATCGGCGCGATCAACGGCGTGGGCGTCACCTTGCTGCGCATTCCGCCTTTGGTGATGACGCTTGGCATGTTGGGCGTCTTGCAGGGCTTGCTGGTGGTGATCCGCAACGGCATCCCATCAGGGCGTGCAGCACCGGGCTTGTCGCAATTCGTGACGCAGCCTTTCTTTCTGGGGCTGCCGGGCATCATCTGGTTGTGGATCGCGATCGGCCTTGCAATGGCGTTTCTTCTGGGCCGCACAATGCTCGGTTACCGCATTTATGCGATTGGCTCGAACGAGCAGGCAGCCTTCATGGCGGGCATGCCGGTGAAGATGACCCGCATTCTGCTTTTTGTTTTATCCGGCATGTTCGCGGCCATCGCGGGCATCTGCCTGCTTGGCTATTCGGGTTCTTCCTTTGCCAATGTCGGTGAGCAATATATGCTGCCATCGATCATTGCCGTGGTGTTCGGGGGCACGCCACTATCGGGTGGCAAGGGCGGTTACACCGGCACGATGGCCGGCGCGATCCTTCTGACGGTGCTGCAAAGCATCCTGACCACGGTGAACATCGACGAATCCGGCCGCCAGATGGTATTTGGCGCAACGCTTCTTTTGCTCATGCTGTTTTATGGCCGGGGCAAGGCGCTGCGGGCCTGACGCGGCATGAGCCGGATCAAGATCACCGATATCGCGCAGGCGCTCGGCGTGTCGCCCGCCACCGTGTCGCGCGCGCTGTCGGATTCCGGCCTCGTGGCGGAACCGACGCTGTCGCGCATCCGCGAAATGGCGGTGGCGATGAATTATCGCCCCAATGTCAGCGCCCGCAATCTGCGCACCCGCCGCTCGAAGGCGGTGCTGATGGTGGTGCGCGATGTCGGTAACCCGTTTTATCTTGATGTGCTGAAGGGTGCGGAAGCCGCCGCGCGCGAAGCCGGCTACGCCGTGTTGATGGGCAATACGGAAAACGATCCCGAACGCGAAACCGGCTATTTCGACATGCTGCGCGATGGCCAGGCCGACGGCATGGTGCTGATCACCGGCCAGCTTCCCGAAAGCGGACCTTACAGCGCGCGCATTCCTGACCATCTGCCGGTGGTCGTCGCGCTCGAAGTGATCGAAAACAGCGGCTTGCCGCATATCCAGATCGATAACCGCGCCGCAGCCTTTGATGCCGTGCGGCATCTGATCGACCTTGGGCACCGTCGGATCGCGCATATCATCGGTTTGTGGCCCGAACAGATGTCGGAATTGCGCTTGCAAGGGTATCGCGATGCCATGCAGGAGGCGGGATTGCCGGTTCCGGAGGGCTATGAACAGCATGGCGATTACCAGATCGGTTCGGGCAAGAAATTGTGCCGCAAACTTCTGGCTTTGTCCGAGCCGCCCACAGCGATCTTTGCCGCCAATGACGAGATGGCTTTCGGCGTGATCGCTGCCGCGCATGAGCTGGGCCTGAACGTGCCGGGTGATCTGTCGGTTGTCGGCTTCAACGATATTTATCTGTCGGAAGCCTTCCAGCCGCCATTGACCACGATCACGCAGCCGCGTGCAAAGGTCGGTCGCGCCGCCATGAGCGTTCTTCTCGACATGCTGGATGGCAAGGCTGCGCCGACCATGCCGACCATCTTTCCCACGACCCTGCAGATCCGGGGCTCGACGGCGGCGCCACCGACCTCTTTTCAACTCAGGAGCGCGTGAAGATGGCGGATCGCCCCAGGCCCCGGCTGCGCGTGGGTTTTGTTGGAACCGGCTTCATCGCCGAGTTTCACCTGAGATCCATGATCGGCGTTCGCAATGTGGATGTGACCGGCGTTTACAGCCGCAACCCCGACAATCGCGCCCGCATCGCCGCGCGTGTGGAAGAACTCGGTCTCGGTTCCTGTCGTCCGCATGACAGTCTTGAAGCGCTGGTTCAGGCGGATGATGTCGATGCGATCTGGATTCTTTCGCCCAATTACACGCGCCTCGATGTGATGCGCGTGCTGCATGGGGAGGTAAAGGCCGGACGCTCGAAGGTCTTTGCGGTTGCCTGCGAAAAGCCGCTGGCGCGCACGCTGGGCGAGGCACGCGAAATGCTGCGCCTTGCTGATGATGCCGGCCTCAATCACGGTTATCTCGAAAATCAGGTTTTTTGCACGCCGGTTTTGCGCGGCAAGGAAATCATCTGGCGCCGCGCCGCTTCCACCACGGGCCGCCCTTATCTGGCGCGCGCCGCCGAAGAACATTCCGGCCCGCATGAACCGTGGTTCTGGCAGGGCGACAAGCAAGGTGGCGGCGTTTTGTCCGACATGATGTGCCATTCGGTGGAAGTGGGGCGCCATCTGCTGACCGAGCCCGGCGCGCCGCGTTCGTCCCTGACATTGAAAACGGCCAATGCGCAGGTCGCCAATCTGAAATGGACGCGACCTGCTTATGCCGATCGGTTGCGCGCGCGTTTCGGTGTGGATTACCGCAATCGTCCGTCCGAGGATTTCGCGCGGGGCACGCTGACATTCGAGGATCAGGACGGCAACCCGCTGATGGTCGAAGCCTCGACCTCCTGGGCCTATGTTGGCGCCGGTTTGCGCATCCAGCTCGAATTGCTCGGCCCTGAATATGCAATGGAGTTCAACTCCCTTTCCACCGGCCTCAAAATCTTCATGTCGCGCGAAGTGTCGGGGTCCGAAGGCGAGGACCTGGTTGAAAAGCAGAATGCCGAACAGGGTCTCATGCCTGTCCTGGAAGATGAGGCCGGCGTTTACGGCTATACTGACGAGAACCGCCACATGGTCGATTGTTTCCGCACCGGTGCAAAACCGATCGAGACCTTCGAGGATGGCCTCGGCGTGGTCGAGATGCTGATGGGCCTTTATCTTTCCGCCGAAACAGGAAGCACAGTTCATTTCCCCAATCCCGACCTGGAAAACTATGTGCCTGTCGTGGCGCGTCAGCCGGGCTGACCAGCGCCCGGCCCGGCATCCGGCAGAAACGTGTCCCGGGTCATC
>JAFAGL010000112.1 GCA_023422735.1 Pseudomonadota bacterium | reverse complement strand
GTGCCAAACTCATCACGCACGGCGACCAGTTCGTCCTTGACGATCGACTGGATGCGCGCACGCGAAGACAGGATTTCGAGATAATCCGTGATCTCGGCGCCGATCTTGTTCAACTCGTCGGCAATTTCGTCGCGACCCAGTGCGGTCAAACGCTGCAAACGCAGTTCGAGAATGGCCCGGGCCTGTTCTTCAGAAAGATTATAAGTGCCATCTTCGTTGATCCGATGCCGCGGATCATCAATCAAACGGATCAGCGCCTCGACATCTTCGGCAGGCCAACGCCGTTCCATCAACTGCTCGCGCGCCGTTTGCGGATCGGGCGCACGGCGGATCAAGGCAATGACTTCGTCGATATTGGCAACCGCAATCGCGAGACCGACCAGGACATGCGCGCGCTCACGTGCCTTGCGCAGCAGATACTTCGTCCGACGGCTGACGACATCCTCACGGAAGGCGACAAATGCCTTCAGAATATCAATCAGATTGAGCAGTTCGGGCTTGCCGCCGTTAAGCGCAACCATGTTGCAACCGAAGGACGTCTGCAGCGGCGTAAACCGATAAAGCTGGTTGAGCACCACTTCGGCATTTGCATCGCGCTTGAGCTCGACCACGACGCGATAGCCCTGACGATCGCTTTCGTCGCGAATATCCGAGATGCCTTCGATGCGCTTGTCACGCACCAGCTCAGCCATCTTTTCGATCATCGAGGCCTTATTGACCTGGTACGGCACTTCCGTGACGATGATTGCTTCGCGCTCGTTGCGGATCGTTTCCGTGTGAACGCGTCCGCGCATGAGGATCGAACCGCGTCCGGTCGAATAGGCCGACTGGATGCCGGCGCGACCGAGAATGATCGCCCCGGTCGGAAAATCAGGTCCCGGGATGATTTCCAGCAGCTCGGACAGGTCGAGCGCCGGATTGTCGATCAGCGCGATCGTGCCGTTGATGACCTCAGAAAGATTATGCGGCGGGATGTTCGTCGCCATGCCAACGGCGATGCCGCCTGAACCGTTAACGAGCAGGTTCGGGAATCGGGCCGGCAGAACCTTGGGTTCCGAGCCCGACGAATCGTAGGTTTCCTGAAAATCGACAGTGTCTTTGTCGATATCTTCGATCAGCTCATGCGCAACCTTCGTCAAACGCGCTTCGGTGTAGCGCATTGCCGCCGGGCTATCGCCGTCGATTGATCCGAAATTGCCCTGCCCATCGATCAACGGCACGCGCATCGACCAGTCCTGCGCCATGCGAACCAAGGCGTCGTAGATCGAAGCGTCGCCGTGCGGGTGGTATTTACCCATCACATCGGCGACCGGACGCGCCGACTTCACATAT
This sequence comes from Pseudomonadota bacterium, assembly GCA_023422735.1. GTDB lineage: Bacteria > Pseudomonadota > Alphaproteobacteria > Rhizobiales > Rhizobiaceae > Tianweitania. The sequence goes on along the minus strand of JAFAGL010000112.1, from coordinate 5,213 downwards.
TTGCGGTTCCAGTGATACCCGCTGTCATGGGACGCATACATGATGCGCCGATGAACAGGCTTCAGGCCATCACGGACATCCGGCAATGCGCGACTGACGATCACGCTCATCGCATAATCGAGGTAAGAGCGCTGCATCTCCTCCATGATGGAGATTGGCTCAATGCCGTTCGAGCTACCGTCGCTTGGTGGGGTGGTCTGGTCTGTCAACTTGGATCGCCGGATTTATGGGAATCGTTCACCGTTTATATAGGAAGTGCTCGCCCGACACCAATTTCGCAGCCATAAATTCCCACAGGCGATTCTGAAAGATCACGTTGCACTCTCAAGGCTTTGAACGGGTATCCTAACGTTACGGTTCAACGGGTCTGTAAATTTGTCGTCGCGTAGAAGCACAAATTGCCGGATATTGCGCTCAGTTACGCCGCTTCAGGCCATCATTGGAGCCCTCGATGCTTGACGCTGAAAGCGCCTTTAACGCCTTTGTCACCATTCTGGTGACGATCGATCCGCCCGGTCTCGCGCCGCTGTTTCTAGCCGTTACCGCCGGCATGAACAGAGCTCAGCGATTGCAGGTCGGCATCCGCGCATCGATCATTGGTTTTGTGATCCTGGCTCTTTTCGCGTTGGCGGGAACGGTGATCCTCAGCGTTTTCGGGATCACTCTGCCCGCGTTCAGAACGGCGGGCGGTTTGCTGCTGTTCTTTATCGCTTTCGAGATGATCTTCGAACGGCGCCAGGAACGCCACGAGAAGAGCGCCGAACGCGCAGTGACGCGCGATATGATACGCAACATCGCAGCATTCCCATTGGCCATCCCACTGATCGCCGGCCCGGGCGCAATTTCCGCCACCGTGCTTCTTTCAGGCGGCTTTTCTACGCCGCTGGAAAAGATTGCTTTCGTGACAATTCTTCTGGCCTGCCTCGCGATAACCGCCCTAGTTCTGGCGCTGGCCGATCGCGTGGACCGTTTTCTGGGCGAGACCGGTCGCTCGATCCTGACTCGCCTGTTGGGTGTGCTGCTTGCAGCCCTGGCCGTTCAGTTCGTGGCAGACGGCATCAAGGCTTTGATGTCGGCTTAGCTTCGTCACAGGACGCCGGCTGAGGATCGAGCATTTCCAGCTTAACCAGTCGTCCGCGCATGGAGAAATCGCCGTAATCCATCGTGAGATCGCGGGTGAGACCATTCGCGTAGAGCTTGAAACTCGTCCGGTAATCCGGCGTCTCTTCGCCGCCGTCGCCAATCAGATCGAAATAAGCCATCTCCACCGGCCAATAATTCTGATCGGAAACGGCACCCAGCGCTGGAGCCTCTGCTTCCTTGCTGGTGCCCTTGGTCGGCTTGCCGATAACGACTGAGGTAGACATCAGCTTGTCGCCCTCATCCGAACCGTCGAACAAGGTCGTTTCGTAAAAGCTCTCGCCCTTTTGCGCACGTGTCAGCAGATCGAGCATATGCTGCGTTGGAAACTGTGCTGCAGGAAGGGAAACATCATTTTCCTGGGGTTTGTCGAGCTTGACGTCGAGCTTGGCATTCTCGTTCGATGCACTGCCCTTCAATTCCCTGTCGAGGGCACGATCGACATAGGATTTCGTTTCGAAATCGAACCGCTTTCCATCAGCCGATTCGAATGTTTTCGTCTGCTGATCGGTGATACGTGTCGCGTCGTTCGTATCGATTTCCGTCACAAAACGGAAACTGGTGGTGAAGCCGGTGCAATGGGAGCCATTGAATTCATACACCATGCGACCGGCAATATCGGCGATACCCGACTGTTCACTGGCTTTATCCAACGTCAATTCATAAACCGCGCGATGCGGCATGAGCCCTGCGGCGCCTTGAGCAAAAGCGAAAGAAGGTGTCATTATCAGGAAGGATGGCAGAATGGCGCGGGCAAACCGCATGAAGCTCTCCAGAATCGATTTGTGTAAATTGCGCAACGATCTGGCTGCACGTACGACTCTAAGGTGGCAGAAGCGAGTTCCAACGTCTACGACGGTCAAATTCTGAAGGAGAACTTTCATGAGCGGTACGATCGAAAAACGACTTCTGGAGTTGGGCGTCACCTTGCCGGAAGCTGCGGCCCCTGCAGCAAACTACGTGCCGTTCGTTGCGACCGATAAGCTGCTTTATACTTCCGGTCAGCTTCCCATGAAGGACGGCAAGCTCATGGCGCTGGGCCAGTTGGGCGGCGAGTTGGGCACTGAAGCTGGCAAGCTTGCAGCCAAATGGTGCGCAGTGAATGTCCTGGCTCAAGCGAAAGCCGCGCTTGGCGATCTCGCGCGGATCAAGCGGCTGGTGAAGATTACCGTTTTCGTGGCGTCCACGCCTGATTTTACTGAGCAACATCTCGTCGCGAACGGCGCTTCCGATTTCCTGGCCGCAGCATTGGACGAAGCTGGCAAACACGCGCGGTCGGCCGTGGGTGTGGCGGTGTTGCCGCTCAACGCTCCCGTTGAAGTGGAAGCGATTCTGGAAATCGAATGAGCAAACCGGAACTCAGCTGGTTAACTGCGCGCCCGATCGCACATCGCGGCTATCATGATGGCAACAAGTCGCGCTGGGAAAACACCCTGTCGGCTTTTCGCGCCGCAGTTGAGCGTGATTACGCCATTGAATGCGATGTGCATCTAAGCGCCGATGGCGTGCCGATCGTGTTTCATGACGACAAGCTCGAGCGCCTGACGGGCAAGAGCGGCTTCATTTACGAGAAGTCTGCAGCCCAAATGTCAGCGATGAAAATCGGTGGCACGGATGACCACCCGCCAACGCTCGCGGAGCTGCTTTCATGTGTTGCTGGGAAGGTACCTCTGATTATCGAACTCAAAGGGATCGAGGGCCGCGATGATGGTCTCGTTGCGAAGGTGGCCGCGCTTTTGGCGAATTACAACGGTCACGCGGCGATCATGTCATTCGATCACTGGCTGATCCGGCAATTTCGGAGCGAGGCACCAGACCTCCCCGCGGGCCTGACTGCATGCGGGCGTTCCGACGAGGAACTGGAAGCGCATTTTTCGATGCTGGCGCACGACATCGATTTCGTATCCTACGCGGTCGATGACCTTCCAAATCGGTTCGTGGCATTTGTCCGCGACACGTTGAAGCTGCCGGTCATCACCTGGACCGTTCGTAACGAAAGCGCGAAGCAACGCACATATGCCCATGCAGACCAGATGACATTTGAAGGTTTTGCTGCCTAAACGGGTTGCGCCCCACTTCACGGGACCTTGTTCGAAAAGCAGCAAGTCTTATCTTCGCCCGTAATGGCTGACGGGAGCGACATGAAGGACGAACCTGCTTCTGGAAGCGACATCACATTGCGTGTCGCTTCGACCCTCAGTGCCTTTTCCGCAGATGAATGGGCGCAACTGAGCGGCGCTTCACGCACTAGCTCCCACCCGTATAATCCATTCGTCAGTTACGCCTTCCTGAGCGCACTTGAAGATTCGGGATGTGCATCCCGCACAACCGGCTGGCTCGCGCAGCATCTTCGCCTCGAAGCACCCGATGGCAAACTGATCGGCGCGGTTCCGGCCTATCTCAAATCACATAGTCAGGGCGAATATGTCTTCGACCACGGCTGGGCCGACGCATTCGAACGCGCGGGCGGAAATTATTATCCGAAACTCCAAGTTGCCGTTCCCTTTACCCCGGCGACCGGCCCGCGTTTGCTGGCAGCGTCATCCTTTACGCCCGAAATTGTTCGACAGGCACTCGCCGGCGGACTGACAGCCCTGACCGGCCAACTGGGTGCATCATCGGCGCATGTCACATTCGCCGAGCAAGCGGATGTCGAGGCGCTCGAACACACGGGCTTCCTTCACCGGACCGATCAGCAGTTCCATTTCTTCAATCAGAACTATAGCGACTACAGCGGATTTCTGGGCGAGTTGGCTTCGCGCAAACGCAAAGCCCTTCGCAAGGAACGTGAAGCGGCTCTCGCAGGCGGCATCCAGATCGATTGGCTGACTGGAAGCGATCTGACCGAAGCGATCTGGGACGATTTTTATACGTTCTACATGGATACCGGCAGTCGCAAATGGGGCCGCCCCTACCTCAATCGCGAGTTCTTCTCGATGATCGGCGAACGGATGGCTGATGATATCCTGCTCGTCATGGCCAAACGTTCGGGGCGCTATATCGCGGGAGCCATCAACTTCATCGGCGCGGACACATTATACGGCCGAAACTGGGGCTGTATCGAAGACCACCCCTTTCTCCATTTCGAAGTGTGCTATCATCAAGCGATCGACTTCGCCATTGCCAAGAAACTTCGCGTGGTTGAAGCAGGTGCGCAGGGCGAGCACAAACTCGCGCGGGGTTATCAACCCGTCACAACACATTCCGCACATTTTATTGCGCATCCTGGATTACGCCGGGCCGTCGCCGACTATCTTGAACATGAACGTCGAGATGTCGAAGAGATCGGAGATTATCTGGAAACGCGCACGCCATTTCGCAAAGGTGGCGACTAACGCGACCTTTTCAGAAGCGCCGGTTTCCACTACGCACATCATGAAATGCATCCAGATTTGAACACGAGGATTAGGCATGAGCTCTGCAGCCGACTACGATCCGGCCAACATTTTCGGCAAAATACTGCGTGGAGAAATGCCGGCAACGAAGATCTACGAAGACGATCACACACTCGCCTTCATGGACATCATGCCGCGAGGCGACGGCCATTGCCTCGTGATCCCCAAAAAGCCTGCCCGCAATATCCTCGATGTGGATGGCGACAGCCTGCACGCGACGATTGATACGGTGCAAAAGCTGGCCAAAGCGGTCAAATCCGGTTTCAAGGCCGATGGCGTGACCGTCCAACAATTCAACGAAAGCGCTGGCGGCCAGATGGTCTTTCATCTGCATTTCCACATCATTCCGCGCTTTGAGGGCGTTGCATTGAAGCCGCACAGTGGCGAAATGGAAATTCCGGAAAAGCTTGAGGCCAATGCCGCGAAGATCATCTCCGCCTTGCGTGAAATTTGATGAGCGGGCGCCGTGGAGCGCCCGATCATCATCGCCTCAGCGGGAAGCGGTCAATGGCCCTCATGGGCGCTGTCATGCCCTTGATGGCCATCCTGATGCGCCGCATCGCCAGCTGGTTGTTTTGTCTGAGGCACCTGCACGACATATTCCACCTCAACAGTTCCCGCATGCTCGAAGGTCAGCGTTCCCTTGAAACGCTCTCCTTCCTGCACGCCTTTCCTGAG
>JAFAGL010000098.1 GCA_023422735.1 Pseudomonadota bacterium | reverse complement strand
TTTCGGAACAGACCGGCTCACACTGCGCGAGCTATATCTGTACTTCCGGCGCTCCGGCGGTGGAGCGGAGATCGTCGGAGATGCCAAGAAGATCGCGGACGTCTTCGAAGAATGGTTCGTCGAGCGGGCGACCGACGGCTTCATCCTGTTCCCGCCTTATCTGCCGGGCACCGCCGAACTGTTCGTGGAGCTCGTTGTGCCGGAACTGCAACGGCGCGGCCTTTTGCGTCAGGACTACGAGGAACGGACGTTCCGCGGCCTGTTCGGCTTGAAGAAGCCTGCCAACGCGCTGGCTTCGCGAGAAAAGGACGCGTCGGACGCAACATCCGGGTTGGCTTCGTTCGCCAACCGTGCGGCCGGCGTTGCCTGAGGAAATCGCGATGTCCGAACCAACTGATCCTCGTCGATCCGTTCTGATCACGGTGCCCGATCTGAAGGCCAGGCTTGAAACGGAACATGTCGTCCTGCTCGACGTGCGTTTCAGGCAGGATGAGGCTTACGATCCGCGCGCGGCCTATCTCGCAGGCCATCTGCCTGGCGCGGTTGCGGTCGAGTTCGTTCACGAACTGACCGGTCCGCCGAGCGGGCTGAGCGGGAAGCGTCCGTTGCCACCGATCGATCGGCTACAGCATGATGCACGCCGCTGGGGTGTCCGACAAGAAAGCCTCGTCGTGCTTTATGACGACAACCGCAACCGCCAGGCTGCGCGTGGCTGGTGGACGCTTCGCTGGGCCGGGTTGTCGAATGTGCGGCTGCTTGACGGCGGTCTCGATGCCTGGACGGCGCAGGGTAATGTGCTGGACACAACGGTGTCTTATCCCATGCGCGGCGATGTCGTTCTTGAACCCGGCGCCTTGTCGCAGTTCGATGCGGACGGCGCGGTGGCCTTCGCCGACAGTGGCGTCCTGATCGATGCGCGTGACGCCGCTTCTTTTGCCGCCGGCCACATTCCGGGCGCCATCAACATCCCGACTTCCGGCAATATCGATCCCGCTACCGGTGCGTTTGCGGAGGCCGATACGCTGCGGGCCCGCTTTGCGGCGCTGGGCGTTGATGGCTCGCGCAGCGTCGGCGTGTATTGCGGAGGTGGGGTCGCAGCCGCCCATCAGATCGCCGCGTTGACCGCGATTGGCATCGAATCGAGCCTGTTCCCAGGCTCCTGGTCCGCCTGGTCTGCAGATCCGGCGCGGCCGAAGGAAACGGGCGCATGACGGACCTCGCGCAGCAAACGTCTTTCACGCTCGCACCCGCCCGGCGGCACGCCCTGCGGCTCGTGCGCGACCGGCTTCTGGTTTTCGTCGCGATCCTCGCTGCATGGGAGGCTGCGGGTTATCTCGGCGTCAGCGAGATCTGGATATCAAGCCCCTCTGCGGTCGGCCAGCGTTTGTATACGCTGGCGCTGAGCGGCGAGCTATTCGTCCACGCACAGCGCACGGTGACCGAAGCCGCATTGGGATTGGCGCTGGCTTTTGCGGTCGGCGTGCCGATCGGGATCGCCATGGCCCGTTATAAATACGCCAACGAGGTGGCCGAGCCCTTTGTGATGGCGCTTTACAGCCTGCCGCGTGTCGCGCTTGCGCCGCTCTTCATCATCTGGTTCGGCATTGACCTCTTTTCAAAGGTGATGATGGCGTTCTCGACCGTGATTTTCATCTTCATGCTCAATATCCATGAGGGCTTGAAGACGATCGACCGCGATCTCGTCGACCTTTTCCGCACCATGCGCGCGCCCCGAAGCGTCATGTTTCGCAAGGTCATCCTGCCCTGGCTTGCGCCCTGGGTGATCGCCTCGCTGCGGATCGGCATCGGTTTGTCTTTGGTGGGCGCGGTGGTGGCGGAGCTGATCGGGTCCAGCGCCGGCCTTGGATGGTATATCGAAAACGCTGCTGGCCGGCTCGATACGACGGGCGTTTTCGCGGGTCTCGTTTCGCTCACCGTCATCGCGGCGATCGGCAATATGCTGGTGGCGAGGCTCGAAAAGAAGATCAGCGGATGGAGAGCCACGTGAACGCCATTGATCGTCAACTACACTCCATCACCCGCACACAACCGAAGATCAGCCTGCGTGACGTCGATGTCGCCTATCCCACACCGGATGGCGGCAGTATTCCGGTCGTTTCCGGCGTCAGCTTCGATGTCGACACAGGCGAATTCGTGTCGATCGTAGGGCCATCCGGCTGCGGTAAATCCACCTTGCTGCGCGTATTGTCCAGCCTGCTCGTTCATGAAAGTGGGCGGGTTCGGATCGACGGGCGCGCGCTTGCCGAAAACCGCGAGCGCGTCGGTTTCATGTTCCAGCGCGACACGCTGCTTCCATGGGCCAGCGTGGCTGATAATATTCGCATCGGTGCCGAACTCGCCAAGATCCCGGGGGAGCGCTGGAATGCGCGTGTTGCGGAACTGATCGAATTTCTTCGCCTGACGGGTTTTGAAAACCATCTGCCGCATCAGCTGTCCGGCGGAATGCGTCAGCGCGTGGCTTTGGGGCGGCTGCTCGCCTACGAGCCGCATATCTATCTTCTCGATGAGCCCTTTGGCGCCCTGGATGCGCAAACCAAGATCGCCATGGGCCGCGAGCTGCTTCGCGTCTGGTCGGAATATCGGCGGTCGGTGATCTTCGTCACGCACGACATCGAAGAAGCCGTCACTTTGTCTGACCGGGTGCTGGTGATGTCGCCACGCCCCGGCTGCATCGTCCGCGACATAAAAATCGATCTTCCGCGCCCGCGTGATCCCAAGCTGCTGCGCAAGGATGCGCGTTTCGTCGAACTGGTGGACAAAATCTGGTCGGAACTCGACGCAGGGCGCTGACGATTGAACCGAAGTGCCGATGCGCCCCATGATAAAGGTCGACGATCAGTGGACGAACCGATTTCTTTCCCGGAAGCGCCGTCAGCTGTCCTTGGCCGCTCTTTGAGTGGGCACAGTTCCGCCTAAACGTCCCCTCGATTTTGCCCAGACTGGCTGCTACTTGCTGTTGATGCCGGGTTTCTGAAAACCGGGTCGAAGCACCGGTTGGGGCCGAAGTCGTTGCTGAATTTGCTGCGCTTTTTATTTGTTTCGCTTGTTTTGTTTCTGGCTGCGCCAGGCTGGGCCCAGGCGCCGGTCCTGGCGACACTGATCGAAAAGCTCACCCAGGCGGAAGAAGAGGTCCAAAGCATCGACAATGCTCTGGACCGTCGTGTTTCCACCGACGATGAGACCGAGCTGCGGACAAGAGCGGGCGAAGCGCAAAAAATCGGGACGGATCTGACGGCACAACTGGAAATGCAGTTGCAGCAGATCGACGAGCGCCTGGCCGGGCTCGGTCCCGTTCAGGATGGTGTTGCGGAAACGCCGGATATCGCCACAGAGCGCAGCAACATCAACCAGCAACGGTCCGAGGTCGACGCCGCCATCAAGCGGGCGCGCCTGGTCGGCGTGGACGCACAACAGCTTGTCGGCGAGATCGACCGCAGCCGCGCCGAAAAATTCAATGCGCAATTGTCCGCGCGCGTGGCATCGCCGGTTGCTCCGCGCTTCTGGGCGGACGTCATGGAAGTCTTCCCGCGCGATATGCGGCGCGTCGGTCTGTTTGTTTCGCAAGGACAGCAGCAGATCGCCCAGCGTTGGCAGTCCGGTCTGATCTGGCAGGCACTTGTTGGAACGCTTCTTGCGCTGATCATTCTGTTTCCTGTGCGCCGCCTGGCTAAACAATGCGGCCAGCATTTCCTTATCGAGGGTGCGCCCGGGAAACGTGTTCGACGCTCGGCCTATGCCTTGTGGCGTGTCATCGTCGGAACTTTGACGCCCTTGCTGGCCGCTTTTGCTTTTATTCAGGGCCTGCGCTGGGGCGGCC
>JAFAGL010000095.1 GCA_023422735.1 Pseudomonadota bacterium | reverse complement strand
AGGTAGACCTTCTCACCAAGACTTATGGCGCGCGCGGGTTCGAATATGTCGGCAACAGCCGCCATGACATTGCCGTTTTCGATGCAGCCGGAAAGGCGATCATTGTCGCGCCTGACAGGGCGGTTCGACGCTGGAAGACAACCAACTCCTGCCAGACAGTCGCCATACCCCGCCCGGATTGGCGGACGGTCGTCAAGATGTTGCGGGTGCACCAGTGGCTCAAAAATGTCCTGATCTTCGTGCCGGTCGCCTTGTCGCATCAATATTTCAACCCGGCGGCCGTTTTGAGCTGCCTGATTGCCTTTGTCGCGTTCAGCGCTGCAGCTTCGGCGATCTATATCATCAACGACTTCTTCGATCTGGCGCTCGATCGTCAGCACAAGACCAAGCGCCACCGGCCCTTTGCCAGCGGATTGTTATCCATGCGCTTCGGCTTCGGCGCATCGGCGAGTCTGTTGTTGATCAGCTTTGCCGTCGCCTCCTTGCTTCCACCCGCGTTCTGGCTGGCATTGGGCACATATCTGGTTTCGACCCTGGCTTACTCGCTTTCGCTCAAGCGCATGCTGTTGATCGACGTAATGGTGCTGGGGGGATTGTACACGATGCGAATTCTGGGAGGGCAAGCGGCCACCGGCATCGAGACGTCTTATTGGCTGCTGGCTTTTTCGATCTTCTTCTTCATGTCGCTGGCCTTGGTGAAACGCTATGTGGAACTGCGCGGCACGCTGCTTGATGCCAAACAGCGGCTGGCCGGTCGCGGCTACAGGCCTGAAGATCAGGACGTCATCTCGCAGGCTGGCCTCGGTTCCGCTTTCGCGGCTGCCGTTGTCATGGCGCTTTACATCAACAGTGACGCTGTCGCGCAGCAATATCGCCATCCTTATCTCATCTGGCCGCTGGCGCCGATCGTGCTTTACATGATCATGCGGATCTGGATCCTCGCGCGTCGCGACGAAATGCACGATGATCCGGTTGTCTTTATCCTGACCGACTGGCGCAGCCAGCTGATGGCGGCGATTGCCTTTCTGCTTCTGATTCTGGCGGCCTATTTTCCATGATCAAGCGGCGCAGTTTCGGTTTGCCAAGGGTCTGGAATGAGGCCATCGCACCGCAATCGGGCATCGCCTTGCTGAAAAACGGCGACGCCGCGCCAGGTTCGCTTCTCACTTACGGCAATGGCCGCTCCTATGGCGACAGCTGCCTGAACGGCGCGGGTCGGCTGATCGATATGCAAGCCTGGAACCAGATCACTGAATTTGATCCCGACTCCGGGTTGTTGACCGCGGATGCGGGTATTCTCCTGTCGGACGTGATTGCACATGTCGCGGTTGACGGCTGGTTTCCCGCCGTGGTTCCCGGCACGCAGTTTGTCACCCTTGGCGGGGCCATCGCCAATGATATCCACGGCAAGAACCACCACCTCGCGGGCAGTTTCGGTTGCCATGTCGAGATGCTGACATTGCTGCGTTCGGATGGGGTCATCCACCAGTGCAGCGCAGCAAGCGAACCGGACCTGTTTGCCGCAACCATCGGGGGCATGGGGCTGACCGGCCTGATCCTTTCCGCCACGATCCGCCTCATGCGTATCGGGTCGCTCGCCGTCGAACAGAGTGCGACGCCATTCGATACGCTTGGCGAATATTTCGATCTCGCGCCGGAAGTCGATCGCGCAAATTACTACGCCGTCGCCTGGATCGACCAGCTGGCTGGCGGCGCAAGATCCGGGCGGGGCGTCCTGCTAGCTGGCAATCACGCCGCAGACAACGAGTTTCGGGCAGATCGGCCGGGCAGGCGTCTTTCAGTGCCGTTTCAGCCGCCGTGCAATCTGCTTTCCACACCGTTTCTGAAGCTTTTCAACCGCGCCTATTACTGGATGCAGGCGCGCAAACCGCAGTCCAGCGTGCCGTATCAGCAGTTCTTCTTCCCACTGGACGGTGTGCGCAACTGGAACCGCCTTTACGGCCCGAACGGCCTTCTGCAACACCAAAGCGTGGTGCCGGAAGAGGCTGCGCGGGAAATTGTGCCTCTCTTGTTGGCTGAAGCGCGACAGGCCGGACACGCGTCTTTCCTGACAGTCTTGAAGCGCTTCGGGACGATGCCTTCGCCGGGGCTGCTGTCTTTTCCAAGGCCAGGCTACACGCTGACACTGGATTTTCCAGACAAGGGAAGCGTCACGCACAGCCTGTTTGACCGGCTGGATGCGATTGCGCTCGATGCAGGTGGTGCGATCAACCCTTACAAGGATGCCCGTATGGCGCCGGAAACCTTTGCGCGATCATTCCCCAACTGGGGCGCGCTGGAAGCCTTGCGCGATCCGGTTTTCCTTTCGGATTTCTGGCGGCGCACAGCCTTGAGCCTATCACCAACCAAGCGCTCAGGCGCTCTTTAAAAACGCGATATAAACAAAGGAAGTATTTCAAATTTTCTCCTTTTGATTATGAGGCGATTTGATCTTCTGCTTTAAAAGCGGAATCTGGGGGCTTGCATGAAATATATGGGCTTCATTCTGTTCACGGTGCTCACCAATGCTGCGGCACAGCTGATGCTGAAGCATGGAATGATGTCGCTCGGGCCGCTATCCTTTGCGGGCGTGAACCCTGTTCTCAAGATCCTGCAGATCGTTTTCAGCCCGTGGATATTCCTCGGCCTGTGCACTTTCGTGATTTCGATGGCGTCGCATCTGTTCGTCCTGTCGAAGGTGGAACTGTCTTTCGCCTATCCGTTTCTCAGTCTCGCTTACGTGGCGGTCGCCGTATTCGCCTATTTCGTTTTCCGCGAAGATCTCAACGCATGGCGTATTGCGGGCATTGCCGCGATTTGCGTCGGCACGATCCTGATCGCGCAAGGCGGCAGCGGGCATGAGGTTGCGCCTGCAATCGAGGCTCCATCCAGCGAGACAAGCCAATGAGGCATATCATTTTCGGGGGCGATGGTTTCGTCGGCCGTCACCTTGCACCAAGCCTCCAGGCCGAAGGGGAGGAGGTCATCGTCGCAGACATCGCGAAAAGCGCGCTGACGCATTACGGCGCCGTGCAGCATGTCCATTGCGATGTGACGGACAAGGCATCGGTTGCAGGCATCGGGCTCAAGGCTGACGATATGGTCTACAACCTGTCAGCCAAGATGTTGTCGCCCCTTCAGGTGCGCGCCAAGCGGCATGATTTCTTCTTTCCGGTGAACTACTTCGGAACGCAGAACATCATCGAGGCGATGGACAAGGCGGGTGCGGCCCGGCTCGTTCATTTCACCACCGACATGATCTACGGTCACACAGTCACCACCCCGATGACCGAGGATCATCCCGTCGCGCCGCTGGGCGAATACGGCCTGTCGAAGTGGAAGACAGAGGAGCTCGCAGCTGAGTGGCGTGAGCGCGGCATGGATATTTCCTTGTTCCGTCCGCGCCTGATCATTGGTCCCGGGCGGCTCGGAATTCTCGAAAAACTCTTCAAGCTGATCGACGCAAACCTGCCCGTGCCGATGATCGGCTCGGGCAAGAACCCGTATCAGTTCATCTCTGTTTTTGATTGTGCCGAAGCGGCAAGGCTCGCCTGGAAGGCCGGCGCGCCGAACGAGGCCTATAATCTTGGCTCGCTCAACCCGCCGCCCGTAAAAAAGCTGCTTGGCGATCTCATCAAGCATGCGGGCTCGAAATCCATTCTCGTTCCCACACCCGGCTGGGCCGTCAAGCGCACGCTGGATCTTCTCGACCGGCTCAACATGCCCTTGATGGACCCGGAGCAATATCTCATCGCAGACGAAGAATGCGTGCTCGATGTCTCAAAGGGGAAGCGGGATCTGGGCTGGGTTCCGCAATATCGCGATGAGGACATGCTGATCGCGGCTTATACCGAATATCGGGCAAAGAAGAACGGCACGACATCTGAAACGGGGGCGAAATCATGAGTGACACTGCAGTCGAAATCGCCCGCGCGGTTGTAAGCCGCCCGAACCTCATGAGCGTCGATGATGCGAAGGCGATGGATGTCGCCCGCATGACCGATCTTTTCAAGGCGCATATGAACCCCGGCCAGCTTCATTTCTTGAAACTGCTTGGCTTTCACAAGATCAAGGTCGAGCGCGCCGAGGGCATGTTCTATATTGATCAGAACGGCCGCAAAATCCTTGATTTCTTTGGCGGTTTTGGGTCGCTGGCTTTTGGTCACAACCATCCGCGCCTGCTGGCAGCTCGCCAGAAGTTCCAAGAAGAAAAGCGCCACGAAATCGCGATCGCCTTCATGTCGCAATATCAGGCCGCGCTGACCCATAATCTCGCAGCCTGCTCGCCGGGCGATCTCGACATGGTGTTTCTCGGCTCGTCGGGGTCGGAGGCGATGGAAGCGGCGGTGAAGCTCGCCGAGCGTGCCGCCGGGCCGAAAAGACCGAAGGTCGTTTACGCCGAGAATTCCTTTCACGGCAAAACAAAGGGTGTCCTCGCCATCACCGATGGCCAGCTTTATCGCGGCGAATTCAAGCTGACCGACAACACCACGCGTGTGCCATTCGGCGATATCGGCGCGATCGAACGCACTTTTCAGAATGATCCCGCGATCGGCGCCATCGTGCTGGAAACGGTGCAGGGCGGCGGCGGCATCATCACCGCGCCGACGGAGTTCTGGCAGAAACTGCGCGCGCTTTGCGACAAGTACGGCGTGCTTTGGGTCGCCGACGAGGTGCAGTGCGGCTATGGCCGGACCGGTAGGTTCTATGCTTTCGAGCATCATGGCGTCGTGCCGGACGTGACTGCGCTGGCCAAGTCGCTTGGCGGCGGCAAGACGGCGATGGGCGCGATGATCGCGCGCCGCGACGTTTTCATGAAGGCCTATGGCACGCCGAAAACCGCGATGATCCACGCGCCCGCCACCTTTGGCGGCATGGGCGAGGCCTGCGTCACATCCATCGAGGCCCTCAATGTGCTTTATGATGAGCGCCTGATCGACAATGCAGCCGAGACCGGCGCCTATCTGTTGCAGCAGCTTCAGGCCTTGCACGCCAAATATCCCAAGATCATCAAGGATGTGCGCGGGCAGGGCCTGATGATCGGCCTAGAATTCCAGGACTTCAGCCAGACCTTGCCGATGGTGCTGCGGCCTGTCGTGTCCGTGCTGGACGACAAGCTGAAAGGCTCATTGTCGGGCTTCGTGGGCGCGCTTCTTCTGCGCGATTATGACGTGCTGGTCGCCTTCACCGAATATAATCGTAATGTGATCCGCCTAGAACCGCCACTGATCTGCAGCCGTGAAGATGTCGACATCTTCATTGCGGCGCTCGATGCGCTGCTTGGGCGCGGCATCGTTGCGATTGTCAAGGATTTCGTCAAAAGCCAGATGGGCTGAGGGCAGGCAGATGGCTGTTTCTGAATTTGAGGCAAATGGCGCGGTTCGGCGCTTTGCAGGAAGCGTCGTGAATCTTTGCGACACTGTCCTGCGAGCAATTTTGACGTACCGCTTCACGGCGATTGCCGGTGCTGTCGCGCTCGTTCTGTTCACCTTGGCGCTTGCTGTGGTTCCGTTCTGGCATCCGGAATATAATTGGGACATGGCGCCATATCTGGCGATTGCGCTGGAAAACAACGTCACCGACCCGGCCGAATTGCATCGCACCGTTTGGGCAATGATGCAGGCTGGTGCGAGCCCGGACCAGTTCCGCTTTCTGACAAGCGCCAATGATTATCAGATTGCACAATATGCCAATCCGGATTTCTTCCATTCGCAGCTGGTATTTTATCGCGTGAAGATCGCCTACACGATGCTGATCCGCGAGCTTGGGCCGATCATCGGATATGTCCAGGTCACCCAGTGGATCAACACTTTGGGGATCCTGGTGATTGGCGCAACCCTGTTCGCCTGGCTGCGCCTTGCCAACCTTATGCAGGCAGCGTTTCTTTTAATACCGCTTTTGCTGCTCGGTTCGTTTTTGACGATGGCGCAACTCGCGATGCCGGATCTGATGGGTTCTGCAGTGATGATCCTTGGCGTGTATTTCCTGCGCTCGGGGCGCGACTGGTGGGCGGTTCCGCTGCTTTTCATCGGCTTTCTGACGCGCACCGATATGATCATCTATCTGTTTGCACTCGTGCTCGCTTCGGCGGCGTTCGGAGGACGGATAACGCCGGTGCTAACGGCATTCATATTGGCAGTGATAGCGTATTTCCCGGTGTCGCAGGCCGGTGACCATCCGGGTTGGTGGACGCATTATTACTTCACCAATGTCGAGATTCAGAACGACATGCGCGGCTTCCACCCAGCATTTTCAGTAACTGCCTATCTGGAAGGTCTGGTGCGCGGTGTTACCAGTTCATTTCGCTTTCATCACTGGCTGACTTTATTTCTTGGCCTGCTGTTCTTCTGGCTGGCCTTGCTGCGAGCCGTCCGAATTCCACGCCAAGGTGTCACGGTGGTTCTGCTCGCCGCGTCAGTACTTGGAATCCTCGGCAAGTTTGTCGTGTTTCCGCTTCCGGAAAGCAGGGTTTATTTTCCATATCTCG
>JAFAGL010000045.1 GCA_023422735.1 Pseudomonadota bacterium | reverse complement strand
TAGGCTTCGAACTCGATGCCATCCATCCCCGCCGCCTTCATGCGCTCGGAGGCGTCGGCGAAATCATTGATGATGCGCGCAATATCCCAATCCTCGATCTTTTTCGGGAAAGCGCGGTGTGCCGGTTCGCGCTCATGCGAGGGGGCAACTGCTGGGAGCCAGTCGCCCTTGTCCCAGCGCGTTCGGCGACCGAGATGGGTGAGCTGGATCATCACCGCAGTGCCGTATTCGTGACACTCGTCCGTCAGCCTTTTCAGCAACGGAACAACCTCGTCCTTGTAAGCCAGCACATTGCTGAACACCGGCGGGCTGTCGAGCGATACGGCGGCCGAGCCCGCCGTCATCGTCATCGCGACGCCGCCCTTGGCGCGCTCCACATGGTAGGCGCGGTAGCGATCTTTCGGAAGGCCGTCTTCCGAATAGGCCGGTTCATGCGCGGTGACGATGATGCGGTTTTTCAGGGTCAGATGCTTGAGCGTATAGGGCTGCAACAAAGGATCGTTCGACATGTCCGCCTGCCTGTATGGGTTGGGCTCACGCGAATAGAATTCCTAAATGTACACTACTGTCAAGATACTCAATAATCATGTCGAAGTAAGTTGACAGTCATGTACATTGAGTATTGATTATCTTCAGGCATGGGTAGCGCGATGAACGAAACCGCTTGGAAAGGTTCGAGAGAAGGCTGGCTCTCAAGCGCGTATGAAGCGCTTGTGGAAGGCGGTGTCGACGCCGTCAAAATTCTGCCCCTCGCGAAAAAGCTCAACGTTTCGCGGACAAGCTTCTACTGGTTCTTTACCGATCGCGAGCAGCTGCTGGATGCCTTGCTGGCGGAATGGCAGGGGAAGAATACCGCGGGTATTGAGCAACGCTGCGAAGCCTATGCGGAGACGATCGCGGAAGCGATGCTCAATATCATGGATTGCTGGCTCAATCCTTCGATCTTCGATTCCCAGTTCGAATTTGCCGTCCGAAGCTGGGCGCTCCAGTCTCCCGATGTCGCAGCCAAAGTTTTCCAAGCCGACGAGGCTCGGCTCAAAGCGCTCGCGGCCATGTTTGCAAGGTTCGGCTTTTCCGAGCTGGATGCCGAAGTCCGTGCCCGGACCGTTTATCTCGTGCAGATCGGCTACATTTCCATGAGCACGCGCGAGGATCTCGCGCTGCGAATGCGGCGCATCCCGTCTTATGTCCAGATCTATACCGGACATTTGCCTGAGCGCCGTGAGATGGAGCGCTTCGCATCTCGCCACAACTTCATCCTGGAGCCGGACAGCAATGACGCCGAACCCGCTCCTAGCGCCGACAAGGAGGTATAGCGGGGTTCAGCTGAGTACCGACCAGTGTGGTGAAAACGATTGGAATAACCAACAAAAGGGGAAAGCATATGCGTTTTTTTAAAAGCAATGGAAGTCAGGTCCCGTCTTCGGTCGAGAAGATGGCCGCAGAAGTTCGCAAAGGCTCAGTGGATCGTCGTGAATTTCTGGCGCTGGCCAGCGCTTTGGGTGCCTCCACAGCCTTCGCCTACAGCATGATCGGCGTCGCGCTACCGACAAAGGCTTACGCACAAGAAGGCCAGAAAGGCGGCACGCTTCGCGTCGCAATGGCGGTGAAGGGTCAGAAGGATCCGCGAAGCTATGATTGGGTCGAGCTGGCGAATATTTCGCGGACTTGGCTGCAACCCCTCGTCAGCTACACGCGCGATTTCACTTTCGAACCTATTCTGCTCGAAAGCTGGGAAGTGAACGAAGATGCGACAGAGTATGTCCTCAAGCTTCGTCCCAATGTGACGTGGACCAATGGCGATGCGTTCAATGCGGATGATGTCGTCCATAATTTCAATCGTTGGGCGGAGAAAGACGCAGCCGGCAACTCAATGGCGGCGCGCGTTTCCGGCCTTATGGACGAAGCAACCGGGAAGGCGCGCGAAGGCGCGATCACAAAGGTTGACGATCACACCGTAAAGCTTTCCCTGAGCGCGCCCGATATTTCCCTTATCCCTAACCTGACCGACTATCCGGCGCTGATTGTTCACCGCAGTTTCACGGAAGGCGATCCGGTCAGCAACCCGCTTGGCACCGGTGCGTTCGAGTTGGTTTCCTACGACACCGGCGCGAAAGCGGTGGTCAAGCGCCGTGAGAATGGCAAATGGTGGGGCGGTGAAGCCTTGCTCGACGGGATTGAATTCATCGACTACGGCACCGATTTTTCGACCACCATCAACGCTTTCGAATCCGATGAGATCGACGTCAACTTCGAGACGCCGGCAGATTTCATCGACATTTTGAACGGCCTCGATCTCGTCGAATCCGAAGTTGCAACGGCGACAACCCTCGTGGCGCGCACCAATGTGGGCAACAAGCCCTATGAGGATCAGCGCGTCCGCAACGCCCTGCAAATGGCAGTGGACAACAGCGTCGTCCTTCAGCTCGGTTATAGCGGTCGTGGCACGGTGGGGGAAAATCACCATGTCAGCCCGATCCAGCCCGAATATTACGAGCTGCCGAAGAAGACCCGTGACATCGAAGGCGCCAAGAAGCTTCTGGAAGAGGCCGGCCAGCTCGATTTCGAGCATGATCTGATCACCGTAGATGACGACTGGCAGAAAAACACCGGCGATGCGATTGCCGCGCAATTGCGGGAGGCCGGCATCAAGGTGAAGCGGACCGTCCTGCCTGGCGCGACATTCTGGAACGACTGGACGAAGTATCCTTACTCGATGACGATCTGGTACATGCGCCCATTGGCAGTTCAAACGCTCGCACTTGGCTACACCACCGGCGCGGCCTGGAACGAAAGCGCATATTCCGATCCGAATTTCGACACCAAGCTGAAGGAAGCCCTGTCGGTAAACGACCCGGACCAGCGTCGGGAACTCATGAAAGACATCGAAACGATCCTTCAGGATTCCGGGGTGATTATTCAGCCTTATTGGCAGAAGCTTTACAGCCACACCAATTCGCGCGTGAAGAATTACGGCATTCACCAAACCTTCCAGATGGACTTCCAGAAGGTGTGGCTCG
>JAFAGL010000023.1 GCA_023422735.1 Pseudomonadota bacterium | reverse complement strand
CGTTTCGTTGGATGAAGGCTCCGCCTGAACCGGTGCCGCGACATCAACTGTCGGCGCGGGCAGGGGCGTCTGTTGCGTGGTATCAGGCTCGACCGGGGCATTCGAAGCATCGGCTGCAGGATTCTGCGCTTCCACCACTTCGTCCATGCGCGCAACACCGAAGCCCCGGAAACCCTGGAAATTGCGGTTTCGATCGTAGTTGGGCAGCGCTGCGAGATCGACGGGAACGCGCTTCGTGCCTTCAGAACCAAGTGGCCAAAGCACGGAACGGCCCGACCATGTATCGCGGCCCGAAAGCAAGGCTGTGATTTCGTTTTGCGTGTCGAAACCGAGCTGCGTGGCGATTTCACGAAACGGCCGGCCGATCAGTTCGTCCTGAGCAAGGTTGAAAGCCTGCAAAAAAGAGCCGGAAATTTCGGTCAATCGGGCTTCGGCATCCGTTCGCCAGTTGAAGCGGAGCGGCGTGAGCGCAACGTCGCTTTGCTTTCCTTCGGTTTCGAGCGCAACAGGTGCAATCGTGCTCTCAGCGCCCCCGGCTGCTTCGATCGCTTCGACTGGCGCTTCGCTTTGCGTCAGTGTGATGAGAAAATATAAAGCGGGCTCGTTACCCACCCGCGCTAGGCCCGCCGGGTGGAAACCGGCTGCGCCCTGCAGCCGCTGCTTGGCAACATGCTTGGGTGCTTCATCCGCCGCTCGCGCCATCGCCCTCAAGGCTTCGGGTTGAAACGCCAATTGCTCGAAACCCGGCGTGGCCGTGAGAACCGAGGCGTCATGACCCAGCATTGCAACCAGCTGATCTTCGCTGCGGAAACCAGAAATCGCCAGCGGCAACGCCCCTTCCGGCTCGGTAATCTGGTTTTGCGCTTCAAAAGCCAACAAAAGCGCAGCCTCATTGTCGGGCAGGCTTATCTCGCTCATGAAAAGGCGCGTCAGGCGGTTCGATAAAAGCGCGTTGGACCGGATCGTGACCGGCTTGTTCTGCCCCACATGCGGGAAATTGGACGTCGCGCGCAGCTGTCGGCATGTCACCGCAGGTAACGGATTGGGCGCGCCCATGGCCTTGTCGATGGCATCAAAGCCCAAAGCTGCGGATCCGGGCCCATTGGCCCAGATGATCTCGTCAAGGGCGAGGTTGAGAATGGCCAGCGCTTGCCCGGCAACGAAGCCACCGCGCACGGGCGCAAGGGCTGCAATGTCGATAAAGGAATAAGGCTGCGTCATGGTGCGCCCGGCTCGGTTTCGCTTAACGCTTTATTAATAAAGGCGCCCCGGCACAAAATCCACCGCCGCCGGCACCGGGAAGGCCGCGAACTGCTTGCGTGGTTAACATCGCAAGGCGAGGCGGGAGACATGAGTGCTCTGCTGCGTCGCAGCATTCATGTTGCACTGCACAAAACAAATTGCTACATTGGCGGTCATAGGCCGTGAACAAGCGGCATCGGAATGCAGTGACAGAAAAGAAGTTCCAGCCGTTCAAGGAGAGCGAAATGTCCAAAGCTGCCCGGAATACCGAAGAAAATATCGAATTCGCGACTTTCGAAGCCAATCGGGCGACGGACCAGTTCCGCATGTTCGCCGAAAAGGGTCTCGAACAGTCGAAGGAAGCCTTTACCCGCATGAAGCAGGGCACCGATAGCGCACAAAAGGCTTTCGAGGAATCGTTTGAAAACGCCCGCTCCGTTTCAAGCGACTTGTCGCTCAAGTCGCTTGCGGCCATGCGCGCCAGCACGGATCTGACCTTTGCGCATCTTGAAGCGCTGATGGGCGTGAAGTCTGTGACGGACTTTTCCGACTTGCACAGCAGCTATCTGCGCAAGCAATATGATCTCGCGGTCAATCAGGTGAAGGAACTGCAGACCGCATCATCGAAAAGCGCGCAGGATCTTGCCAAGCCCATGAAAGAGGCTGTCGAGCGCGCCTTTACCGATATGAAGGTTGCCTGATCCGCGCGCGCGGCTTGTTTTGAAATCTGGAAGGGCCGGTCAAATCGATCGGCCTTTCTTTTTGTCCTTGCGGCAGCATCGCGCGCGGAATGGGCTCTTGAAAATGTGCCGGATTGCCGTTAGGGACCGTCGAACTGATGCGCGCCCTCGCTTCGAGGTGCTTTGCAGATGCGGTTGTAGCTCAGTTGGTTAGAGCGCCGGATTGTGGATCCGGAGGTCGGTGGTTCGAGCCCACCCAACCGTACCATTTCTTTTCTTTGTCTTTTGAATTGGTTCTGGCGAATTGAGTGTCCGAAAGGGCGTGTTTATGCTGCTATCATTCTGCACACGAATACCGAGCATTTCCGGGCTTCTCCGGGAGGCAACGGCGAATGCCTGCAACGTGAAATGCAACATGGAATCAGTCCGAGAGCTTGCGGAACGCGGTGTAGGAATACGTGCGTCATCCAAGTCTTGAACCACCGCCTAGTCTGAAATCCCATTATTCGTGATATCGACGAAAGAGCCGATCTCGAACGGTTAGGTGGGCGCGGAGCTCAACTGTTGCAGAATGCAGGTGTTCTGGACAGATTTCGCTGTCGGCAACGCCGTCTTATCCGGCGATCCGCAAGCAAATCCGCTGTCCGGCGCAGGCGTTAAAACACGGATGGCGCTAACTCAAGGCATCCATTAAATTCCATCAAAGATTCCCGGCAAACTGGCGTTGGCCGGACACGTGGAAGCGAGAAACAGCGAAAGTCCGCCTCCAATGTCGATCACTCTCAAGCAGATGCGCTACTTCGTCAGCGTCGTGGAAACGGGCAGCGTCACGCGAGCGGCTGAACGCTGGAACGTGGCCCAGCCGGCGCTTGGTACCCAGGTTCGCTTGATGGAAGAGGCGCTTGGCGTGAAGCTGCTGAATCGGCTGTCGCATGGAATGGCACCCACGGCTTCGGGTAAGGCGTTCTTCGAACATTGCCTGAAAGTGGAGGCGGAATTTCAAGCGGCGCTGGCATCGGTTTCACGCAGAGACAAGCAAACCGCACCGCTCGTTGTTGGCCTGACCAATGCGGCGATGTTGCTCTTTGGCGAGAAATTGATGCGGACTGCCCGGCAATCCGGGCTCATCGAACAAGTCAAGATCGTAGAACGCAACAGCCTGGAACTGGACCATATGCTTGAGGGCCAAGCTGTTGACATTTGCATAAGCTACAGCGGAGCGGATGTGCCTGGCGCGTTCAAAATCCCGATGTTTCGGGAGAATCTGCAATACGTTGCCCCCGCTGATCGCAAGCTTGGCAAGACGATCGATTTTTCCAAGGTGCTTTCACAGCCAATAATCCTGCAGCAAAAGGACGATGCAGTCAGGCGTCTCGTGGAAGATTACGCGGCCGCCATGGATGTCGGCATCACGATCGCGGCGGAAGTGAGCTCCATAGGACTAACGCGAAAGGTCGTCGCGCAGGGGCCGCATGGCACCATCCTGAGCGCGTCCAGTGTCCTCGAGGATGTTCAGGCCGGGAAGCTTGTCATGGCAGCGATTGCGAATCCGAAGATCGTGCGCACGATCTTCCTCTCGGTGCGGACGCGCATCCGCCATTCCTCCAGTGGACACCCGGTGCTTTCGCTGATCGCGGCGGCGGCGTCCGACCAGCAGGCAAACGAGACCCGTCATCTGGATTCGCTGCTGCCCGAAAGCAATGCGCTTTGGCGCCTGCTGGATGCTCACTCTTCTGATGTAACAAGCGAGAGCTAGCCTAGCTTTATCCTGCCCGGCTCGCCCACCAGTCATGAAGCCTGCGCGCATGGTCTGCGTTGAGGCTGGTGGCCGGCATGACGCCGCTCAGGATCTGTGCCAGGTTGGCAACCGTATTGATGGGTTGCCGGTGCAGCGAAGCGCTCGTCAGATTGCCGATATGCGGCGTGGCGATGACGTTGGCGAGACATCGGAACCGATCCGACGGAACATTGTCGGGAGCAGCGCCGACGTCCATCGCAGCGCCCGCGATGGTTCCATCCCGCAAAGCTGACTCAAGCGCATCCTCGTCAACGAGTTCACCGCGAGCGAGATTGACGAGCCAGCTGTGGCGACCCATCGCCTGCAATGCCGCGCGGCCGATCATGCCGCGTGTTTCTGCGGTGACGGCCGTGGTCAGCACGACGAAATCACTGCGTCCGAGGACGTCGGCCAGTGGCAACAGGGTCGCGCCGGGCTGCATGGCGCTCGCATCGAGCGCCGGATCGGCAACCAGCACGCG
>JAFAGL010000330.1 GCA_023422735.1 Pseudomonadota bacterium | reverse complement strand
GAGCCGCAGCTCGACCATTTCTCCGGTATCGTGCCCTGCGGGATTCAGGGACACGGCGTCACCAGCCTTGTCGATCTCGGCCTCCCCGTCACGATGGCGGACCTCGATCTTTCGCTGAAGGCCAGCTTCGAGCCCATCTTTGGGGCTGCGACCTCAGAAAGCTCCGATCCAGAAGGCCGCGCCGACAACGAAAGCGCTGATGGAAACGAGGGAAAACACGTCCTGAAACAGTTCGGTCATGGCTAGTCGCTCCTTGATCTAACTATGGACATGTTTTGTTCTATTTTTGTTCGTTCCGCAAGTGTTCTTTTTCTGTTCCCGTTATCAGGGTTACGCGAATCCTAACGCCATCTTAACAACGGCGCGCGTGCTGTATCCAAGCCCACGCCTTTCACAGCTATTCGTGCAGAACATGCGCGCTCGTCCATGGAGCGACGGCTATTTATAGGGGATGTCGAACGGGGCGGTCGAACGCGGATCCGCGCCGGGATCGACGTTGCGCTGCCGGGATGTCGTCAGATTTCGACGATCTTGCCGTTCTGCAATGTCACGCGGCGGTTCATGCGCGCGGCCAACTCATGATTATGCGTGGCGATCAGCGCACATAGCCCGGATTGACGCACAAGCGCCTCCATCGCATCGAAAACATAAGACGCGGTGACAGGATCGAGATTGCCTGTCGGCTCATCGGCCAGCAAAACCAGCGGCGCATTGGCCACGGCGCGCGCAATCGCCACGCGCTGCTGTTCACCACCCGAGAGTTCTGCCGGACGATGATGCGCGCGTTTACCGATCTTCATATAGTCCAGCAATTGCGCCGCACGGTTATTCGCTTCCTTGCGCGGCAGGCCCTTGATGAGCTGCGGCATGGCGATGTTCTCCAATGCGGAGAATTCAGGCAGCAAATGGTGGAACTGGTAAACGAAGCCGACATCGTTGCGACGGACCGCCGTGCGCTGCTCGTCAGTCATCGTCCCACATTGACGCCCGGCAAGTGTGACATCGCCCTTGTCGGGCCGCTCAAGCAGACCTGCCGTGTGCAAAAGCGTCGACTTGCCCGCGCCTGATGGTGCGATCAGGGCAACCATCTCGCCACGATGCAACGTGAAATTCGCATCGTCGAGAATGGTGAGCTTCTTTTCGCCCTGCACATATGCGCGCACGACGCCCTTCAACTGGAGTACGATCTCGCCTGCCATTATTCGTACCTCAGCGCCTCGACCGGATCGAGCCGCGCTGCGCGCCAGGCCGGAAACAATGTGGCCAGGAAAGACAGGACGAGCGCCATGCCCACGACGGAAATCGTCTCGCTCATGTTCATTTCCGCCGGCAATTGGGACAGGAAATAAAGCTCGGGATTAAACAAGGTCGTGCCGGACAACCAGGAGAAGAAAGCGCGGATCCGCTCGATATTGAGACAAATCACGACGCCGAGAACCACACCCGCAAGCGTACCGGCAATGCCGATGGCAGATCCCGTCATCAGGAATATGCGCATCACCGCGCCCCGACTGGCGCCCATGGTGCGTAGAATTGCGATGTCGCGGCCCTTGTCCTTCACCAGCATGATAAGGCCGGAAATGATGTTCAGCGCCGCCACAAGCACGATCAGCGTCAAGATCATGAACATGACATTGCGCTCGACTTCCAGCGCGGAAAAGAAGGTTTGGTTTCGCAAGCGCCAATCGGTCAGCACAAGCTGGCGCTGGGCGGCATCTTCGATCGGGACTTTCAGAGCGTCGATATTATCGGGATTATCGACGTAAACCTCGATCGTCTGTGCCAACCCCTCGACGTTGAAATAAAGCTGCGCTTCCTGCAACGGCATGAAGACGATGGATGCATCATATTCCGACATCCCGATCTCGAAGATCGCCTTGATCGGATATGTTTTCTGCCTTGCCGTCACACCGAACGGGGTGACATCGCCTTCAGGCGAGATCAACTGGATACCGTCACCTATACTCAAGCCGAGATTTTCGGCCATGCGCGTGCCGATTGCGACACCCTCGCTAGTGTCAAAACCTTCCAGCGTGCCCTGTTTGATGTTCTTGGCGACAAGGTCGAGCTTGGCGATATCCTCGCCGCGAATGCCGCGCACAAGCGCACCAGTTCCAGCCCCGACATTGCCGGAAGCCAGAACCTGACCTTCCACCAGCGGGATGGCATATTTCACACCGCCAACGCCTTCTATGCGCCGCGCAACTTCCGAAAAATCATCCAAGGGACGATCGATCGGCTGCATGATCAGATGACCGTTAATGCCTAGGATACGCGTCATCAGTTCCGAGCGGAAACCATTCATAACGGCCATGACGATAATCAGCGTCGCGACGCCGAGCATGATGCCGGCGAATGAAAAGGACGCGATCACCGAAATGAACGCCTCCTTTCTGCGCGCGCGCAAATAGCGCCATGCCACCATCCGCTCGAAGATGGAAAACGGACCGGAGCCAGCCGGCAAAGAGGAGGCTGCCGGCGTGGTTTGCTTGCTCAAGCTGTTTTCTCCAGGGAAGCTTTCAAGTCTGCTACCGATTTGACATCGCGATCGCCGCTGGCGCGCCGCTTGACCTCGACAGTCCCCTCGGCCACTCCCCGTGGACCGACGATCACCTGCAAAGGAATGCCGATCAAATCAGCCGTCGCGAACTTGCCACCGGCACGGCTGTCGGTGTCATCATACAGAACATCCTTGCCTGCGGCTTGATAAGCCGCTTCCAGCTCGGCGCAGACGCGATCGCATTCTGCGTCGCCCACCTTCATATTGATGATCACCACGTCAAACGGCGCGACGGCTTCTGGCCAGATGATGCCATTTTCATCGTGGCTGGCTTCGATGATTGCCGCGATAAGCCGTGAGGGGCCAATGCCGTAAGACCCCATCGACACGAAATGTTCCTTGCCATCTGGGCCCTGAACCTTGGCGCCCATCGGGTTTGAATATTTTTCGCCGAAATGAAAGATGTGCCCGACTTCGATGCCGCGCGCGGCAAGCTTCCTGTCTTCAGGTACCGCGCCCCACGCTTCTTCGTCGTGCATCTCGTCGGTTGCCGCATAAGGCGTCGTCCAATCCTTGACGATGCCGGCAATCGCCTCGTCATCGGTGAAATCAGTCTCGGCGCCCGGCACTTCCATGTCGAGATATTCGCGCTCGCAGAAGACGCCGCTTTCGCCCGTGTCCGCGAGAATAATGAATTCGTGGCTGAGATCACCGCCGATCGGCCCCGTATCGGCCTTCATCGGAATTGCCTTCATGCCAACGCGCGCGAAAGTGCGCAGATAGGCAACGAACATGCGGTAATAAGCGGCGCGCGCGGCTTCGAAATCGATATCGAAGGAATAAGCATCCTTCATCAGAAATTCGCGCGACCGCATCACGCCAAAGCGCGGACGCACCTCGTCGCGATATTTCCATTGGATATGATAAAGGTTTAGAGGCAGATCCTTATAGGATTTCACATAGCTCCGGAAAATATCCGTCACCATCTCCTCATTGGTCGGCCCGTAAAGCATGTCGCGCTCATGGCGATCCTTGATGCGCAGCATTTCCTTGCCATACGCATCATAGCGCCCGCTTTCGCGCCATAAATCCGCCGACTGGACAGTTGGCATCATGATCTCGAGCGCGCCGGCCCGGTTCTGCTCTTCACGAATGATCGCGCAAACCTTGTCGAGCACTTTCTTGCCAAGCGGCAACCAGGAAAAGCTACCCTGCGCCTGCTGCCGGATCATACCGGCGCGCAGCATCAAACGGTGCGAAACAATTTCCGCCTCACGCGGTGTTTCCTTGAGGATGGGAAGGAAGTAACGCGACAGACGCATTCAAAAGGATCCGTAAGTTGAACGGCCGCCGGAATCGGCAGTCTCGAAGGGTGATCTGGGCTCGCTTCATAGCCATTTCATGGCAGGTTGGAAACCCAACCGCGAGCGCAGGCCGAAACTCCGGCGTCGCACAAATAGCCATCAAAGCATGCTCAGTCCTTGTGCAATGCAGCACAATCTCTGTGCGTCCAAGCAAAGATTCTTCGTGACAACTTTATGTCGGACAGATATGGTTCACTACACAACAGTGGGAATGAAGAAAATCTTTTCATTCTCCGACACGCGGTCAAGTCTTGGGAGGATGCGACCTAGGCGCGGTCACTCGCTGCCGCCGGAAACGGAAATGGTCGAACGCGTATCTTAAATGCAGGGCTCGCGCCCTGCATTTTTTTTACTCTGATGTTTTTGCTTTCGCGAAAGATATATTTACTTCGCCAAGTCTTTCGGCACCATCGTCGGCAAGTCATCAAAGCCGTAGCCCAAGCCGTATGTCAGCCAGAAAAACAGACCAACGATAATCGTGGTGACGATCGTCGTGCGCAGAACGGCGCGCGCCATATGTGGCCCTCCTGGTGCACTTGCAGGCGTTCCCAGTGTCACGTTGTTATCCTCATCCTGCGTCCGCACACTGAATGGAAGGACGGCAAACAGGGTCAGCCACCAGAGAACGAAGTAAATTGCGATCAGCGAAACCCAGAACATGAACGCGCTTCACACCTGTTCGAGTTCAACAAGAGTGCCCTGGAAATCCTTCGGGTGAAGAAACAGCACCGGCTTGCCATGCGCGCCGATCTTGGGTTCCCCATCGCCCAGGATTCGTGCGCCACCAGCCTTCAACTGATCGCGAGCGGTAATGATGTCATCGACCTCGTAACAAACATGGTGCATGCCGCCTGACGGGTTCTTTTGCAGGAACCCCGCAATGGTGGACTCCGACCCCAATGGTTCAAGAAGCTCCACTTTCGTATTTCCAAGCTCGATGAACACGACGGTCACGCCATGTTCGGGAAGAGCCTGCGGCTGCGTGACACGCGCGCGCAGCGTATCGCGATAAACGGCTGTCGCCGCTTCGAGATCGGGCACGGCAATTGCAACGTGATTCAATCGACCGAGCATTGGAACCTCCCTGAAATTGCGGATAACTCAGCGGGTGACGAAAACCGTGGTGATCGGCTTCTTGCCCCATACTTCGTTGGCCGCCGAGCGAACGGCCCTGCGCACGGCTTCGGACACCATGTCGAGGTCCTTGCGACGCTGACGCGGAATGCTGTCGAACGCGCCAATGGCTGCATCCAACAGAAACTCTTCCATATCCTCGCCACGGCCATCAGATGCCGGAAGACCTATCGCCACCAGATCCGGATCGCCTGCCAGTTCGTAG
>JAFAGL010000142.1 GCA_023422735.1 Pseudomonadota bacterium | reverse complement strand
AAACCAAGGTCAGCGACAGCGCGCGCCGAGGTGCGCCCGAGTTCGCCCAGCCCCATGAAGCCAACAGTGATTTGCGAGGACGTGGGCTGCGCCAGTTCTTTCCAATGCCGTTCGCTTTGCTGACGGCGATATTCCATTCCGCGCCGGTGGTGGTCCAACACCCGCCAGACCACATATTCGGACATGTATTGCGACAGGTTTTGCGACACCACGCGCACGATCGGGAGATCGGGCAGGGCAGGATCGCTCAACACGTGATCGACGCCAGCGCCGGCCGAAAAAATCGCCTTGAGATTGGGCAGGTTCGCCAGCACGCCATGCGGTTGATACCAGACCACGGCATAATCGATGCTCGGATCATCGTGACCATCGGATTGTGTCACCACTTCGCGACCGGTTTGCTGCAAAAGCTCGGTCCAAAGCGTGTTATCCGCCTTGTTGGTCGCAAGGAGAACGCGACCGCGTTTATTCGCCGGCATGATTGAAATCCATTATTCGCTGACGACGTGGTCTTCCGCCGTCTCGATCTTGAACGCGGCAGCGATCAGCGCCTTGGTGTAATCGGTCTGCGGCGCATCGAAAATCTGCGTTGCCGGTCCATGTTCCACCACTTTACCGTTGCGCATCACGATCACCTCATTGGCGAGCGCGCGCACGACCTTCAGATCATGGCTGATGAAGAGATAAGCGAGATCGTGCTTCTTCTGCAGATCACGCAAAAGATCGACCACCTGCGCCTGCACGCTCATGTCGAGCGCGGAAGTAGGCTCGTCGAGCATCACGAAGCGCGGCTTCAGCACCATGGCACGGGCAATCGCGATGCGCTGGCGCTGACCGCCGGAAAACTCGTGCGGATACCGAAATCGCGTTGCGGGATCGAGGCCGACTTCGCGCAACACATCCACCACCCGGGCATCGCGATCATCTTCGCCAAGCGACGGCTCGTGGATCTTCAAGCCTTCCTGGATGATTTCTCCCACCGACATGCGTGGGCTGAGCGAGCCGAACGGATCCTGAAACACGATCTGCAAATCGTCGCGCAAATCGCGCATGTCCTTGAAGGACAGCTTGTCGATCGATTTGCCTTCGAAGTCGATGTCGCCGGTCGACGAAATCATGCGCGCCAACGCCAGGCCGAGCGTGGTTTTTCCGGATCCGGATTCGCCGACCACGCCCAAGGTCTGCCCGGCCTTCACCGTCACGTCGATACCGTCGACCGCGCGCACATGATCGACTGTCTTGCGCAAAAAGCCCTGCTTGATCGGGAAATGGACCTTGATGTCCTTGCCCGATAAAACGGTCTGCGCTTCCGGATCGATCGGCGCGGGGTCCCCCTTCGGCTCGGCGGCCAGGAGATGGCGCGTATATTCATGTTTGGGATTGGCGAAAATCTCCGCCGTCGGGCCCGTTTCGACGATTTTGCCCTTTGTCATGACGCACACACGGTCGGCGATGCGGCGTACAATGCCAAGATCATGCGTGATGAACAGCATCGACATGCCGTGCGCGGCCTTCAATTCGCCGAGAAGCTTCAGGATCTGCGCCTGTACCGTGACGTCGAGGGCCGTGGTCGGCTCATCGGCAATCAGAAGCTTGGGGCGATTGGCAAGCGCCATGGCGATCATCACGCGCTGGCGTTGGCCGCCCGACAATTGATGCGGGAAAGCCGACAAGCGCTTCTCGGGATCGCGGATGCCGACCTCGTGCAGCAGTTCCAGCGTGCGCGCCCGTGTCGCCGCATCGCGCATGCCCTGATGCAACTTGAGGATTTCGCCGATCTGCCGCTCGATCGTGTGCAGCGGATTGAGCGAGGTCATCGGCTCCTGGAAGATCATGGTGATATCGCCACCACGCGTTTTTCGCAGGCCGCGCCCATCGATCGACAGGAGATCCCGCCCTTCAAACAGGATCTGGCCGCTCGGGTGGCTGGCGGGCGGATAGGGCAGGAGTTTCAGGACCGACAGAGCGGAAACCGATTTGCCGGACCCGGATTCGCCAACCAGCGCAACAGTTTCGCCCTTGGCGATGTCGAAGGAAATGTGATCAACGGCCAGACTTTCGCGCTCGCCCTGCTGGAAGGCAACCGAAAGATCACGAACTGAAAGAAGAGGGTGGATATTCAAGATTGGTAGCTCCGGCGGATCCTGGCAACCATTTCAAGGCTCAGACGCAAC
Source organism: Pseudomonadota bacterium (assembly GCA_023422735.1). Taxonomy (GTDB): domain Bacteria; phylum Pseudomonadota; class Alphaproteobacteria; order Rhizobiales; family Rhizobiaceae; genus Tianweitania. Next base: position 10,410 of record JAFAGL010000142.1, on the reverse strand, counting down.
GTTTCTAGACTGGTCGTTGTGCCTGTCTGACCTCCCATTTGATCAGCAATCGTGATTTGATCCGGAATGCGCTTGTCGCCGGTCAAAAAATGCGTGCATCGCGTTTCCAACGCGGTCGACAGATGGATTGCGTCAGGAAGCTTGATCGAGGCTGAAAAATGCCGGACCTTTGCCGCTCCCCGTAAAACGACACGATCCACCGGACGGACATCGAGCCACCCACTGCCTGGCGTGATCCAATTGTCGTAAAGCTCAAGAAGGGGCTCGTTCTGGTTCACATAAGGATGAACGATCAATTCCGCGAGCGTCAATTCGCTGGTGCAAAGAAAGCGTTCGTCCGGGGGAGCTTCGCTTGCCATCGCATAAAGTGCGGATGCCAGGTCATCATCGCCCTCGGCCATTGTGATGAAAACATTCGTATCGAGATAAACGCGTTCAATCGATGACGCCACTAGTGGTCCCACTCTTCGCGGAGATCACCAACGCGTTCGACTGCTTCTTCAATTGTAACTTTCTTCGTGAGGTTACGCCGAAGTCGAAGCCATTGCGCATGGGAATCTTCGTTCTGATGCTGTGGGGCGGCCTCTTCTTCAATAACCACACGCACCGAGGCACGGCTGGGAATATCGCCGCGCAGTTCCTGCGGCAGTTTTGAAGCTGGATAATGTTCAAGAACGATCTTGTTCATCGGCTCTACGTTCCGCTTCCAGTTAACATCGGTCGTCCGCTGCGTTCTAGCATAGGCTCACCGGAACGTCTTGCGCGGATCAAAGGCGTCGCGCGTGGCTTCGCCGATGAAGATCAACAGCGACAACATCAGCGACAAAACGAGGAAGCCGGAAATGCCCAGCCACGGCGCGTTGAGATTGCGCTGGCCCTGACGCAGCAATTCACCCAGCGAGGGCGAACCTGGCGGCAGGCCGAGGCCGAGGAAATCGAGCGAGGTCAGCGTCGTGATCGAACTGTTGAGAATAAAGGGCAGGAAGGTCAGCGTTGCGACCATCGCGTTCGGCAGGAGATGGCGCATCATGATCGTGCGGTTGGGCACGCCGAGCGCGCGCGCCGCATTCACATATTCGAAATTGCGCGCGCGCAGGAACTCGGCCCGTACCACGCCGACAAAGGCAACCCATGAAAACAACAACATGATGCCGAGCAGGATGAAAAAGCCCGGCGGAAGGACGGCCGCGATGATCAGGATCAGATAAAGAACCGGGATCGACGACCAGATCTCGATGAAGCGCTGCAACAACAAATCCGTCCAGCCGCCGAAATAGCCCTGAACCGCGCCTGCCGAGACGCCGATAATAGCAGAGGCGAAGGTCAGAACCAGGCCGAACAGAACAGAAATTCGGAAACCGTAGATGACGCGCGCCAAGACATCGCGGGCGGAATCATCCGTGCCGAGCCAGTTCCAGTTGCCGAGCGTGCAATTCTCATCATTGACGCCCTCGGGATAGCGCGAACAGCGTTCTTCCGCCGAATACATCCAGGATGGCTTTGCCGGTGCGGCAGCGGGAATGTCATTATTGACGGTGCTGTAGGAATACCGGATCGGCGGCCAGATCAGCCAGCCATTATTCTTGATTTCCTGGGCGATGAACGGGTCGCGATAATCGGTGACGGCATAAAAACCGCCGAACTTTTCTTCCGGATAATCCACCAGAACGGGAACGAGGATTTCACCCTTGTAGGATGCAAGAATCGGCTTGTCGTTGGCGATGAATTCCGCACCCAGCGACAGGATGAACAGAACAAGAAAAATCCATAGCGACCAGTAACCGCGCCGGTTGGCCTTGAAGTTCTGCCAGCGGCGCGCGTTGAGTGGCGACAGCCACGGGCGGGTCGCTTTTTCGCGCACCTGTTCGACATTGGCCTTGAGCTGAATGTCCGACATCACACGTCCCGGCTTTCAAAGTCGATGCGCGGATCGATCCAGGTGTAAAGCAGATCGGAAAGCAGCCCAACAAGCAGACCGACCAGAGAAAAGATATAAAGCGTAGCGAACACCACCGGGTAATCGCGATCGATCACCGAGCGATAACCGAGCAATCCGAGCCCATCGAGCGAGAAGATGTTCTCGATCAGCAGCGAGCCGGTAAAGAAAGCCGAAATAAACGCTCCGGGAAAGCCGGCGATCACGATCAGCATCGCATTGCGGAACACATGGCCGTAAAGCACCTTGCGTTCCGACAGGCCCTTGGCGCGCGCGGTGACGACATATTGTTTGCGGATTTCTTCCAGGAACGAATTCTTGGTGAGAAGGGTGGTGGTGGCGAAGGCCGACAAGACCATTGCCGTCAACGGCAAGGCCAGATGCCAGAAATAATCCAAGATCTTCATCGGCCAGGACAGGTCCGACCAGTTTTCCGAGGTAAGACCCCGCAGCGGGAACCAGTCGAAAAACGAACCACCCGCAAACAGCACCATCAACAAAATGGCAAACAGGAAGCCAGGAATTGCGTATCCGATGATGACGATGCCCGATGTCCAGACATCAAAGCTCGACCCATCCTTCACGGCCTTGCGGATGCCGAGCGGGATGGAAATGCCGTAGGAAATCAGGGTGATCCAAAATCCCAATGAAATGGAAACCGGCATTTTCTCGATAATGAGATCGAGTACGGAAATATCGCGAAAGAAGCTTTCCCCGAAATCAAACACCAGATAGCTGCCGAGCATTCCGAAGAAGCGCGTATACCATGGCTTGTCGAAGCCGAACTGCGCTTCCAACTGCTTGATGAATGCGGGGTCGAGCCCTTGAGCGCCGCGATATTGCGAACTGTCGCCGCCACCGCGCGCGCCACCTCCATCGCCGCCCGCATTGGACAGCATGTCGCTGCCCTGGCCGGAAATCTTGGCGATGACCTGCTCCACGGGCCCGCCTGGCGCGAACTGGATGACCAGAAAGGACACCGCCATGATGCCGAAGATCGTCGGGATCATCAGCAATATACGACGCAGAATATAGGCGCCCACTAGTTCACCGCCTTATGCCGGCTGATCGCAATATGAATGATCAAAATTCCCGTCACGCCTTTCCGATCGCCCGTGCTTTCGTTTCGTCGACCCACCACAGGCTTTCCACCGGGAAACCGTAATCCGGCTTCGGCTCCTTGAAGCCAAACATGTCCCAATAGCTGGCTCGATGATTCGGTGCGTAATATTGTGGAATCCAATCCCGGCGCGCACGCAAGACCCGGTCGAGCGCGCGCATGGAAACAATCAGCATGTCGCGGTTCTCGGCGCGGCCCACCGCATCCACCAAAGCATCGACCGCCGGATCGGCCGTGCCCGGCAGATTGCGCGAGCCTTCGCGATTGACCGTACGCGAATGGAAGAAGTTTTCCATCTCGTCACGGGTCGGTGTTGCGCTGAAGATCGACGCGATCCCGATCATGTCAAAATCGAAACTGGCTTGCCGGGACTGATATTGCGCAGGATCGACCAGCCGCAGCGTGGCGTCGATGCCGATCGTGCGCATGTTCTCCACAAAAGGCGAATCCACGCGCGTACGGGAATCGTCGTTAATGAGGATTTCCAGCGTCAGCCGTTCATCATCCTTGGTGTAGAAAACACCATCGCGCCGCTCCATCCCGCTATCGGTCAACAGGCTTTGCGCACGCGTGAGCAAAGCCCGGTCGCGGCCCGAGCCGTTGGATCGCGGCTGCTTTACCGGCTCGTTGAAGACCGAGGGCGGCAACTGGCTGCGCAGAAGTTCCAGCAATGCGAGTTCATCATCACGCGGCGTGCCTTCTGCACGAAACTCGGAGCGCTCGAACAAGGAGTCCGAACGGCTATAGGCATCGTAGAAGAGGTTGCGGTTGCTCCATTCGAAATCGAAGCAAAGTGCGATCGCCTCACGCACGCGCGAATCGCGAAACCGGGCGCGGCGCTGGTTGACGGCCCACGCCTGCATGACGGGCCGTCGCTCAGACGGAAATTCGCGCTTGACCACGCGGCCCTGGGTGACGGCAGGGAAATTGTAATCAACGGCCCAGACGCGGCTGGTATATTCCTGCCGAAACAGGATTGCCCCCTTCTTGAATGCCTCGAAAGCTGCTTGCCGTTCACGATAAAACTCGATCCGGATGCGATCGAAATTGTGCAGCCCCTTGTTCAAAAGGAGATCGCGACCCCAGTAATCGGGCACGCGTTCATATTCGATCATCTGCCCGGGCTGCACGGTGCCGACTTTATAGGGACCCGACCCCAGCAGCGGCGTCATCGCTTCCGTATCGAACCCGCCGCGATCATCGATATTGGCGCGCGAAAAGATCGGGAAGGTTGCAACCGCCAGAATGGCGCGTGGCGACTGGTTGCCGTCGAACACGAGACGAACAGTGTCCGGCGCCAGAACCTCGGCAGCCTTCAGATCGCTTAACGGGAGCGCCAGATCTGGATGTCCCTGTTCCTTCAAAAGCAGATAGCTTGCGGCGACATCCTCGGCCGTAATCGGCGAGCCATCATGAAAGCGGGCTTCGGGCCGCAGCTTGAATACCCAGCTGTTGCGATCTGCCGCGATCGATACGCTTTCGGCAATCACCCCGTAAAGCGTATCCGGCTCATCCAGCGCAGACCCCATCAAGCCATCGAAACATAATTCCATGCGCGGCGGAGCATCGCCGCGCAAAAGGAAACAGTTCAGCGTGTTGAAGGTCTGCGTGTTCTGGTTGAAGAACCAGGTGGACGGCGTGAAGTTGAACGTGCCGCCCTTGGGGGCATTGGGAGCAGCATAATCGACATGGGTGGCATCGGCGGCGTATTTCAACTCGCCGAAGGCTGACAAGCCATGCATCGGCGTATCAGTCGGTGCTGCCGCGAAAGCGCTTCGGCCGATGATCGGCGCAACGGCGGCGGCGCCGGCTAGCGCCAGAAACGATCGCCGCGGAATGCCAGGACCAAAACTCAATTCACGCTCCGGTATTTGGCTGCCAAAGCCTTTTCCTTGGCCGGATCGATCCACCAGGAATCCGCATCGACGCCCATATAGCTCGGTTGCTTTTCGGGGACGCCGAACTTGTTCCAATAGGCAACCCACACATTGGGGCGGCTATATTGTGGCACAAGGAAATAGTTCCACAAAAGCACACGATCCAGCGCATGGGTGGCGGCAGTCAAATCTTCGCGGTCGGTTGCGAAAATGACCTTGTCGATCAGCGCATCGATCACAGGGTCCTTGATGCCCATCGTGTTGCGTGAACCCGGCGTATCGGCCGCCTGGGTGCTCCAATAATCGCGCTGTTCGTTACCCGGTGACTCCGTTTGCGGCAGGCTTTCCGTGATCATATCGAAATCAAAAGCGCGCGTGCGGTTCACATATTGACTTGCATCCACGATCCGCAGAGTCGCGTCGATGCCGAGTTTACGAAGATTTTGCAGATAAGGGCCAGCGATGATTTCGTCCGTCGGACCGTTGCCAAGGAACTCGATCTTCATTTGCTGACCTTGAGCGTTCAGAAGCTTGCCGCCCTTGATCTCCCATCCTGCTTTTCGGAGCAACTGAACTGCCTCGCGCAGATGCGTTCGTTCGGACTGCGGCGTATCGAAGACAGGTAGCTTGAAAGGCTCGGTGAAAAGCTCCGGGGGAAGCTTGTCCCGGAAGGGTTCCAGGATCGCGAGCTCACGTCCTTCCGGTAGCCCAGTGGAGGCGAGTTCACCCCCGGGATAAAAACTGGAGATGCGCGTATTCAATCCAAAGAAGGCCTGACGATTTTGCGTTTCGAAGTCATAAGCCAGTGTCAGGGCGCGCCTGACATCACGGTTCTGGAACTGCGGCCGGCGCAGGTTCAATGCGAAGGCCTGCATGCGCAGATAGGCCGAGGCAGGGTATTCTGCCTTCACAACGTCGCCGGCCTGGATACCCGGGAAATTGTACTCAGTCGACCAGCGCCGCGAGCTGTTTTCCAAGCGAATGTCCTGCATGCCGCCTTTGGTGAAGGCAAGCCAGGCGGCGTTGTCGTCCTGGATGTAAACATACTTTCGCCGGTCGAAATTGTTGCGCCCGATATTCACGCCGACATCCGCGCCCCAGTAGTCCTCGACACGCGTCCAGGTGATTTCAGCGCCCGGACGGAAGGGCCCGATCTTGTAGGGACCGGAGCCAAGTGGCGCTTCAAGCGTGGGTTGCGTAATGTCGCGCTTGCGGCCCTGCGCATCCGTGCCTTCCCACCAATGTTTTGGCAGCACAGCAAGATCGCCAAGGATATGCGGCAGTTCGCGATTGCCCTTCTGGTCGAAGCGGAACTCGATCTCGCGATCGTTGAGCGCCACGGCTTCCGTGACATTCGCATAATAGCGATTGTAGAGCGGACTGTTCTTTTTCAGCACGTTGAACGACCAGATGACATCCTCGGCGGTGATCGGCTTTCCATCGTGCCAACGGGCTTTCGGGTTTAGCCGATAGGTAGCGGAAGAAAAATCGTCGGGGTGCTTCATTGCGTCCGCCAGCAGGGGATGGCTTGTTCCCGGCTGTTCGAGGGACTGCTGCATGAGCGTCTCCCAAAGAAGCCCGCCAAAATCTGAAAGCCCTGCAACGGCCGTGCCGCGTACGATAAATGGATTGAAGCTGTCGAAGGTGCCTGCCACCACCGAATTCAGCGTGCCGCCCTTGGGGGCGTCCGGATTGACATAGGAATAGTGTTCCAGCGGACGATCGGTGTTTTCCGTTTCGATCAGCGACGATGACGTGCGCCATTCCTGGGCAGCGAGCGGCTGAGCAATCAACAGCCAGATCGCGGCCGCGCAACCGACGGTTCGAGCAAGGTTGTTGTTTGGACGGTTCGACATCGTCACCTCGAAAACAGGGCAATCAGGGCCAGAGCCCTGACGTTGCAGCAAGATCACGGCTTTTGGAAGGGCCGCACATCCCATCTAAAAGACAAAAAAGCCGGGGTGAACCCGGCTTTTTGAAGAATGACGCATGACATTCGCGTGACGCGCAGGATGAGGCAGCCCGTTTCGCCCTTATGGCGTGGTCGTGGTGCCTGTTTCGCCGGAAGGTGCCGGTTGCGGCTGCTCTTCGGCTGGCTGCGCTTCGGTTGGCTGCGCTCCGCCTTCAGCTGGTGCGGAGTTGTTTTCAGCGGGCTGTCCGTTTGCCGAAGGATCTGCTGCCGAAGGATTCGCGGTCGGCGCATCGCCTTCCGGAACTTCGACGGCCGGCTGCTGTTCGGGTGCCGGCGCATTTGAAGGGGCGGAGCCTTCAGCCTCATTGTCCGTTGGCGCGGCCTCGGTTGGCGCGGCCTGCTCGCCCTCGGCCGGAGCCGCAGCGTCACCGCCTTCGGCATTCGCGCCCGATTCGGCGGCCGGTTCCGCAGCGCCTTCAGCCGGGACTTCAGGCAATGGCACTTCGGTGTCGGCGGTTGTGCGCAGATAAGCGATCAGGTTGGCGCGGTCTTCCGGGCTCTTCAAGCCGGCGAAGCTCATCGCGGTGCCTTTCACCAGGCTTTTCGGTGAAACAATGAAATGATCCAGATGCTCGTAATCCCAGACAACCGAACCGCCTTCGGCGAAATCGCGCATGGCCGACGAATAGCTGAAGCCCTCATGGCTTGCGACAGGACGGCTGACGATGTTCCAGAGATTTGGACCGATCTTGTTTGCGCCGCCGGCATCATCCGTGTGGCAGGTCGCACAACGCTTGAACAGCGCTTCACCAGCCGCAGGATCGGCGGACTGAAGGCGAACGGCGATCGGCTCTTCGGTCGGTGCATCTGCTGCGCCGCCGCCGGATGCTTCTTCCAGCGCCGCGATGGCATAGCCGGGTGTGGCTGGTGCTGGCGACGCGAAAATAGCGTCCGAAATCAGGCTTACGGAAAACGCGATGAACACTGCCCCCAGCAAAGCGCCGATGATCTTGTTCATTTCAAAAGAATCCATTGCGGACGCCGCTCCCCTGCCTTGATCCCGCATCCGGCGCTGTTGTTGCCTGCGCCAAAACACCGTAACCGGCCTCGAAAATATTCGCTAAACCGGAAAAATTGGCGGGAAACTAGGTCTTTTGCAGGAGGGTTGCAACACCTATAAGGGCCCGCCAGCATGTGGCTTTTTGACACTTTCAACCATGAGAGATCGGACCTTGAACCTCTGATGTCGACGCTTGTTCTGATACCGGCACGCCTTGCGTCCACCCGCCTGCCGGGCAAGCCGCTTTGCGATATTGCCGGCAAGCCCATGATTGTCCGCGTGGCCCAACAGGCGCAGGCAGCCGAACTCGGCCGTGTTGTCGTTGCCGTGGACGCGCAGGAAACCTTCGATATTGTAACCAAACACGGTTTTGAAGCCGTGATGACCAGAACCGATCACGAATCGGGTTCGGACCGAATTTTCGAAGCACTACAGTCGCTCGATCCATCAGGCACGGTCGAAACCGTGGTGAATGTGCAAGGCGATCTACCGACCATCGAGCCGCAGATCATACGCGCTGCAGTCGATCTGCTGGACGACGCAGATGTTTCGATCGGCACGCTGGGCGTCGAAATCACCCGCGAAGAAGAAAAGCACAACGAGAATGTGGTGAAGATCGTCGGCTCACCGCTCAACGACAAACATCTGCGCGCCCTTTATTTCACCCGCGCAACCGCGCCCTGGGGCCAGGGGCCGCTTTATCATCATGTCGGGCTTTACGCGTATCGCCGCAGCGCGCTGGAGCGTTTCGTGTCCTTGAATCCCTCCACGCTCGAGCGTCGCGAAAGGCTGGAACAGCTGCGCGCGCTGGAAGCGGGCATGCGCATTGATGCTGCCATTGTTGACGCCGTGCCGCTCGGGGTGGATACGGCAGAGGATCTAGAGCGCGCGCGCCAACTCCTTTCATCGTCCGGAAACCGATCATGACCAGCCAAACGAACCGCATCGCGTATCAGGGCGAGCCTGGCGCCAATTCGGATACGGCTTGCCGCGACATGTTTCGCGACATGGAGCCGCTGCCTTGCGCAACCTTCGAAGACGCCTTCAAGGCGGTGGAAGGCGGCATGGCGGATCTCGCCATGATCCCGATCGAAAACACACTTGCAGGCCGCGTTGCCGACATTCACCATCTATTGCCGCGTTCCGAACTCCATATCGTCGGCGAGTATTTCCTGCCTATCCGCTTTCAGCTGATGGTGCTGCCAGGCGTCACGCTCAACGAAATCCAGAGCGTGCACAGCCATATTCACGCGCTGGGGCAATGCCGCGATATTGTGCGTGCGCATGGGTGGAAACCGGTGATCGAAGGCGATACCGCAGGTGCGGCGCGCGTGGTGCGCGACGAACAGGATCGCACAAAAGCCGCCTTGGCACCGCGTTTGGCTGCCGAACTTTATGGCCTCGATATTCTGAAGGAAAATGTCGAGGATGCGGAGAACAACATCACGCGCTTCGTGGTGTTGTCACGCGAGGATCGCCGCGCGGTGCGCGAAACACCTGACCAGCTGATGCTGACGACCTTCATGTTCCAGGTGCGCAACGTACCGGCCGCGCTTTACAAGGCGATGGGCGGTTTTGCGACCAATGGCGTCAACATGACCAAGCTCGAAAGTTATCAGCTCGGCGAATTCACCGCGACGCGCTTTTATGCCGATATCGAAGGGCATCCAGACGACGCGAATGTAAAACTTGCGCTGGAGGAACTCGATTTCTTTTCGCGCGAAACGCGCATTCTCGGCGTTTATGCGGCCAGCAAATCGCGCGCTGAATGGTGAAACCGCAAACCGCTCAGTCCTGATCCGCCCACAAGCGGATCAGGTGGCTGGCAATTGCGCCGGCCGGCGGCACGCTCAATCCTTCAGGATGGGCACTGGCGATCATCGCGCGCACCTGATCGCGTGAAAACCAGCGGCAATCTTCCAGTTCGGTCGTGTCGTGCTGAATATCGTCGTTCAACGCTTCCCCGAAACAGCCGATCATCAGCGAATGCGGAAAAGGCCAGGGCTGGCTGGCATGATAAGCGACGCGACCAATCCGGATGCCCGATTCTTCCAGTGTTTCGCGGCGCACGGCATTTTCGATCGTCTCACCCGGTTCGATAAAGCCTGCCAGTGTGGAATACATGCCCGGCGCGAAATGAGGGCTGCGGCCAAGCAGGCATTTGTCACCTTTGACCGTCAACATGATCGCAACCGGATCGGTCCGCGGGAAATGCTCGGCGCCGCATTGCAGGCAAAGGCGCTTGTAACCGCCAATGCGCATTTCTGTTTGGCCACCGCACCGGCCACAAAAGCGATGTGTCCTGTTCCAGTTGAACAAGCCGACCGCTTGTCCAAGCGCGCCGAGATCGGCAGCAGGAACAAGGCTCTGCGTATATATCGAACGGTGATCGATCGCCTTCAGGTGAGCTGGCAGTGTTTCGGGATCGAGACCGGTATCGCAGGCCAGAACCGGGCCGCGCTCGTCATATCCAAGCAGGATCGCGTGATCGGTGGCGACCTCAAG
>JAFAGL010000074.1 GCA_023422735.1 Pseudomonadota bacterium | reverse complement strand
GGAGCCCGTCGAGATCGAGCCGCTCGCCCATGGCGGGCACCATCAGCGGCATCACGCCGCCAGCCACGAGGGCTGCTTCCAGATATTGATCCGGTGTTGCATGCCAGTCATAGACGTCCATTTCGCGCTTGTCGGTCGGTACAACGACGATTGGCATACTCACGGTCAAATCTCCCGCAAAACACGATGACCCTTATGCCGGAGCCGGCAAGGTCTGGTTTTTTGATCAGCTGCCGCCGAAAAAGGATGCGAGCCCGCGTCCGGCAGCAATTGCGGCGTACGCCAGAGCGCCGAAATAAACAACAGTGACGATGAGCATCAGATAACCGAGCAACACGAAAATTCCATCACGCTGCGAAACGCCCAGACACAGAAACAAAATGGCGAAAGCCGGCAGCGTGTTGGAAAATGGAACGAGGCCGAGCGGGAAGATCAGCAAAATGCCGCCAGCCATGATGCCGAGCCCGTTCAACAGGTTCATGAACCCGCCTTGCGTCAGGCCGGTGATCCGCGGACGGATCACACGTTCGATTTTGGTAACCATTTCCACGCCGCGTTTCAAAATGCCGGTCAGCCTGTCGGCATCGAGCGGGCGATCCATGATCTTCGCCGGCAGCCAGGGCGGGCGATTGGCCACGATTCCAATGCTGATCAGGATGATGGCCAGTCCGAACACCGTCGAAACCCCGGGAATGGACACCGGCAACAAGAAGGGGATCGTCAAAAGTGCGCATAACAAAAGCAGCCCTTGTTCGCCGATCAGGGCCACAAGCTGCCGAAGGGTAACTTTCGGACCGTGGATCTGTTCGATCGTGCGGGTCAACGCGTCGCGAAGCGACTCTGAATTGCTATGCAGGAGCGTCATGCTGTTTCGAATCTGCCTTTATTGGTCGAGGGCTCACCAGACACGCGCGCACCTAATATCGAGTTACGACAAATATGCGGCTGGAATATCGGAGGCATGATCTTTTTAAGGTCATATTTCATGAAATACTGCGACTGACCCTAAAGGACTAGTTGACGGTTCTGGACACACAAACAGCGCCGTGTATCTATGCCGCGACAATTGCGTTGCCCAAGCGCAGCGGGGATTGGACGAATACAAAGTTAAAAGACGATGGCGGAGGAGAATTTCATGGATCGTCGTACATTCATCACAAAAGCAGGTTTTGCGGGCGCGGGCGCCGCGGCTGCGGCTTCGGCGCTGGCGGCGCCGGCCATCGCGCAGTCCAACCCGAAGATCACGTGGCGCATTGCCTCGTCTTTCCCGAAGTCGCTTGAGACCATTTATGGCGGCGCTCCGGATCTCGCCAAGATGATGAGCGAGGCAACCGAAGGCAACTTCACGCTGCAGCCTTTCGCTGCCGGCGAAATCGTGCCGGGCCTGCAGGCGATGGATGCAGCGTCATCCGGCACCGTGGAAGCCGCCCATACGGTCGGCTATTATTATGTCGGCAAGGATCCGACCTGGGCGCTCGGTTCGGCCGTGCCATTCGCGCTCAATGCGCGCGGCATGAACGCCTGGATGTATCATGGCGGCGGCATGGATCTTTACAACGAGTTCCTCGGCAAGAGCGGGCTAATCGGCTTTCCGGGCGGAAATACCGGCACGCAGATGGGCGGCTGGTTCCGCAAGGAAATCAAGACCCCGGCCGATCTTCAGGGCCTCAAGATGCGCATTGCCGGCATTGCCGGGCAGGTCATGGGCAAGCTCGGCGTCGTTCCGCAGCAGCTTGCCGGCGGTGATATCTATCCCTCGCTCGAACGCGGCACGATCGATGCGGCGGAATGGGTTGGCCCCCATGACGACGAGAAGCTCGGCTTCCAGAAAGTCGCGCCATTCTATTACTATCCCGGCTTCTGGGAAGGCGGTCCGACCGTCCACTTCATGTTCAACAAGACGGCCTATGACGGCTTGCCGGAGCACTACAAGTCGCTTCTGCGCACAGCCTGCCAGGCGACCGACGCGAACATGCTGCAGAAATACGACTACCTGAACCCGATCGCGATCCGCAAACTGGTCGCCAACGGCGCCCAGTTGCGTCCGTTCAGCCCTGAAATCATGCAGGCCTCCTTCGACGCAACGAACGAGTTGTTCGCCAGCATCGAAGCCGAGAATGCCGGTTTCAAGAAGATCTGGGACTCCATCAAGGCCTTCCGCAAGGAAAACTACCTCTATACCCAGGTCGCCGACTACCCCTTCGACAGCTTCATGGTCTCGCTCCAGCGCGGCAACAAACTGTAAGGGCAGCCATCATCCAGCACCAAACCCCGGCCATCGCGCCGGGGTTTTTGTTGATGGAAGCGGGTGGGGTTCGGCTAACGGCACTCGTCCTTATCCTGAGCTGCTAGCCCGCAAGACGATGGCCGCAACTCGCTTTGTTGAACGGGGCGAGCCTCGAAAGACGCACCCAAACAGAAAACCCCGGCCCTTGGGCCGGGGTTTTTGCTTGTTGTCACGCAGTCGATCAATTGAACGACGGCGGTGGCGGCAGTTCCGGCGAAGCAGGGGCGGGCGCCGGTTCCTGCGTACCGGAATTGTCCGGTGTCGCGGGAGGTTCGCCGAAGCTCGGTCCACCGAAGGAGGGCAGTTCGAAGCTCGGCGCGCCGCCGGTGTCGCCAAAGCCCGGGATATCGATCTGGATCGTGCTCGGATCGACGGCACCTGCATTGCCTTTGTAATGCATCACCATGCCGGGGAAGATGATCACCAACGCCACCATGATGAGCTGGATGAACACGAAGGGCACCGCACCCCAGTAGATCTGGCCAGACGTGATGGGCTGGATCGTCTTCTTCGTCACGCGGTCGATATAAGGCACGCGTGCCGCGACCGATCGCAGGAAAAACAGTGCAAAGCCGAATGGCGGATGCATAAAGCTCGTTTGCATGTTCACAGCCAGGATCACGCCGAACCAGATCAGGTCGATCCCCATCGCATTCGCCGCCGGTGCGAGCAGCGGCACGATGATGAAGGCCAGTTCGAAGAAATCGAGGAAGAAGGCCAGGAAGAACACGAGAATGTTCACCGCGATCAGGAAGCCTGCTTCGCCGCCCGGCAAGGAAACCAGCAGATGCTCGACCCACACATGTCCGTTGACGCCATAAAACGTCAGCGAGAACACGCGCGCACCCAAAAGGATGAACATCACGAAAGCCGACAAGCGCGTCGTCGACATCAATGCGCCGACAATCACGTCGAGGTTCAGCCGGCCTTTCAAGCCTGCCAGGATCAGCGCGCCCACCGCACCCATGGCGCCGCCTTCGGTCGGCGTCGCGATGCCGAGGAAGATGGTTCCAAGGACGAGAAACACCAGCGCCAGCGGCGGGATCAGAACCATGATCACCTGTTGCGCCAGACGCGACATGATGTTCAGGCCCATCGCCTTGTCGATCAGCGCGAACAGGTAGATCGCGACGATGCCGACAGAGCCGCCGAGAATATCGGCATTCGCGCCCTGGCTGGCGTAAAGCAGCTTGTGGGCGCCGTAGCCGATGCCCAGGCAAACCAGAAGCGCCACGAAAAGCGAGGTGACGCCGTTGCCCAGCGTGCGGGCTTCCGGCGGAAGGGCCGGCATGGATTTGGGCCGGATGATCGACATGATCAGGATGTAGCCCATGTAAAGGCCGACCAGCACCAGGCCTGGAATCAGCGCGCCCTTGTACATGTCGCCCACGGAACGGCCGAGCTGGTCGGCGAGCACGATCAAAACCAGCGAAGGCGGGATGATCTGTGCCAGCGTTCCCGAAGCGGTGATCACGCCCGAAGCCAGCCGACGATCATAGCCATAGCGCATCATGATCGGCAGCGAGATCAGGCCCATCGCGATCACGGAAGCAGCCACCACGCCGGTGGTCGCGGCCAGCAATGCGCCGACCAGGATCACGGCATAAGCGAGACCGCCACGGATCGGGCCGAACAACTGGCCGATCGTGTCGAGCAGGTCTTCGGCCATGCCGCTTTTTTCCAGCACGATACCCATGAAGGTAAAGAACGGGATCGCCAGCAATGTTTCATTGGCAAGCGTGCCCCAGAACCGGTCGGGCAAGGCGTATAAAAGCGGCCAGGACAGGTTGATGTTGCCGCCCGACAAGGGGGCGAGTTCGACACCGATGAAGAAGAAAAGAAGGCCGTTGGCGGCCAGCGAGAAGGCGACGGGGTATCCCAGGATCAAAAACAGGATCAGGGACACGAACATGATCGGCGCCATGTTCTCGGCGATCAATGCCATCATTTGGTGATCTCCTCGGCAATCGCCTTGCCTTCGAGTTCAGCGGCGTCATGGGCCGATACAAATGGGCTGGGATCGGGAATATCCCCACGCATCACCGCGATCTTCTTGATGATCTCGGAAAGCCCCTGAAAGCCCAGTTGCACAAAACCGACCAAGAGCAGCGCCTTGGCTGGCCAGATCAGCAAACCGCCGGCACTCGATGAATGCTCGCCGCTATTATAGGACTGGAGGAAATAGGGCCAGAAATACCAGATCATCAGAAGCACGAACGGCATCAGGAAGAAGACGTGACCGAACAGGTCGATCCAGTGCTGGGTGCGGCGCGACCACATGCCGTAAACCAGATCGACGCGAATATGCTCGTTCTGTTTCAGCGTGTAGGCGGCAGCCAGCAGGAACGCGGCGCCGAACAGATACCATTGCAGTTCGAGCCAGGCATTTGACGAATAATTGAACGCCTTGCGCACAATGGCATTGCCGGCACTGACGAGAACCGCGGCCAGAATCGCCCAGGCAAAGGTCTTGCCGATCAATTCATTGACGCGATCGATCACCCTTGAAAGGGCAAGTAAGGCTTGCATCGAAATCCTCCCACCAGCTACGCATGCCGCGTTTTTCGCGGTCATCGTAAAACTTATGATGTGTGATGCAGCACGGAATTTGCCGCGCTGTAAATGGGTTTTGCGGGCCGACTAGCAGCTTTGAGCGGATCGGAAAAGTCCATCTAAAGGATTAGACCCTGCCTTATTCGTGATCTCACGAGGTCGTAATGGAAAGCAGGCGATCGTGTGGACGCGATTGCTTGAGCCTTTGAAAGCCGAAACCGTTTGACGCCGCAAGCGCTACTCTAGACATTGCAGCATATATCGACGCCGGCGTGCTGGAACGCGCCTACGCAGAAAGGAAGAGCGGATGACGCTGCATTCTGTGTCGCTTGACGACAAGTTCGACCTTTCAAAGGAGCGGATTTTCATCAATGGAGCGCAGGCCGTTGTCCGCATGCTGTTGATGCAGCATGAACTGGACAAGCGGAACGGTTTGAACACGGCCGGATTCGTGTCGGGGTATCGCGGCTCGCCCCTTGGCAATCTCGATCAGCAGTTATGGAAGGCCAAAGCGCAGCTTTCCAGCGCCGATATCGTGTTCCAGCCGGGGTTGAACGAGGAACTGGCAGCCACCGCATGCTGGGGCTCGCAGCAAACCGAACTCCTGGGCGAAGGCAAGCATGATGGCGTGTTTGCGCTTTGGTACGGCAAGGGCCCGGGTGTCGATCGCTCGGGCGATGTGTTTCGCCACGCCAATCTTGCGGGCTCTTCGCGCCATGGCGGCGTGTTGTCGCTGATGGGGGATGACCATACCGCCGAATCATCCACCAACGCGCATGCCACGGAGTTTCTGTTCGTCGATACGATGATCCCGATCTTCAATCCTGCCGGCGTTCAGGAACTGGTCGACTACGGCCTTTATGGTTACGCCCTGTCGCGTTTTGCCGGTACTTGGAGCGCGTTGAAATGCGTGAAGGACAATATCGAATCGACCGCGTCGGTGGATGTGTCGCTTGAACGGTTGAAGATCGTTTTGCCCGAATTCGAGATGCCGGTCGGCGGGTTGAACATTCGCAACGAACTCGACCAGCTGGGTCAGGAAGCGCGGCTGCACGATTTCAAGCGCAACGCGATGAGCGCCTTTATCGGTGCGAATAATCTCAACCGGATCGTTTATCCGGGTGGTCCCGATGCCAAGATCGGCATCATCACCACAGGCAAAAGCTATCTCGATGTCCGGCAGGCGCTGGATGATCTGGGTGTCGACGAGCGCCGCGCCAACCAGATCGGGATCCGGCTTTTCAAGGTGGCATGTCCGTGGCCATTGGATTTCGATCACATCAAGGATTTCGCGCGCGGTCTCGACATGATCGTCGTGGTCGAGGAAAAGCGCTCGCTGATCGAGGTTCAGGTGCGCGAGCATCTTTACGGAACAGCAATGCAGCCGGTTGTGGTCGGCAAGAAGAACGAGCGCGGCGAGACGCTGTTTTCGCCGAAATCGGCGCTGGATCCGAACGATATCGCAATTGCGATCGGCGAACGCGTTTTGCGTGTCATCGGACCGGCTGAGGATATCGCCGTTCGCGTCAGCAAATTGCGCCAGTTCCAGGCCATGCTTGCGGATACGAAGGATGTTGCGGCCAGAACCCCTTATTTTTGTTCGGGTTGCCCGCATAACTCTTCCACGAAAGTGCCGGAGGGTTCGATCGCTGGCGGCGGTATCGGCTGCCATTTCATGGCGCTGTGGATGGATCGCTCGACCGTCGGCTTCACGGCAATGGGTGGCGAGGGCGCGCAATGGGTCGGGCAGGCGCCATTTTCGAAGCGCCCGCACATGTTCCAGAATCTGGGTGACGGCACCTATAACCATTCCGGCTCGCTGGCATTGCGCTTCGCGCTCGCGGCCAAAACCAACGTCACCTACAAGATCCTTTACAATGACGCGGTTGCCATGACCGGCGGCCAGCCGCATGAGGGCAGTCTGTCGCTGGACATGATCGCCAATCAGGTCCGCGCGGAGGGCGTGCAGCGCATCGCGCTGGTGACGGACGATCCCGGGAAATATCAGAGCCGGATGAAGTTCCCGGACGGTTTGACGATCAGTCATCGCGATGATCTGGATCAGGTTCAGCGCGAATTGCGCGAGGTTCCTGGCGTCAGCGTTCTGCTTTACGATCAAACCTGTGCTGCGGAAAAACGTCGGCGTCGCAAACGCGGAACCTTTCCCGATCCCGACAAGCGGGTCATCATCAATGAGCTCGTTTGCGAAGGCTGCGGCGATTGCGGCGTACAGTCCAATTGCGTGTCCGTGCAACCGGTTGAAACCGAATTTGGCCGCAAGCGGCGCATCGACCAATCGAGTTGCAACAAGGATTTCTCCTGCGTCAACGGATTTTGTCCGTCTTTTGTCACCGTTCACGGCGCGAAGATCCGCAAGGCCGAGGGCGTCGTGGGCAAGAGCGATCCGCTGGATGGAGTTCCCGAGGCGCAACCCTTTGCGCTCGATCAGCGCGGCTGGGCGGGGATCATCAACGGCATTGGCGGCACCGGCGTGGTGACGGTCGGCGCGATCCTGGGCATGGCAGCGCATGTCGAGGGCAAAGGCTGCGGCATGATCGACATGGCCGGGCTTGCGCAAAAAGGCGGTGCGGTGTTCAGCCATGTCCGGATTGCCGCGACGCCTGCCGACATCAACGCTATTCGGGTTTCGGCGGGGAAGGCCGATCTTGTGCTGGGATGCGATCTGGTTGTGTCGGGCAACAAAAAGGTCCTTTCGGCTGTGCGCGAGGGTGAAACGCTTTTTGTTGCCAATACGGCTGAAGTCATGCCGGGAGATTTCGCGCGCTCGACCGATTTTTCATTGCCTTTGGAGCGCTTGAAAAAGGCGATCAAGGCGGCGGTGGGTGAAAACAAGGCTCATTTCTTCGATGCCACACGCACGGCAACCGCATTGTTCGGCAATTCGCTGGCCGCAAACATGTTCATGCTCGGCGTCGGTTTCCAGCATGGCGGCGTGCCCTTGTCGGCGCAGGCGATCGAAAAGGCGATCGAGCTGAACGGCGAAGCCGTGCCGATGAATGTTTCGGCATTCAGGTGGGGACGCCGTGCCGCGCATGATCCTGAATTTGTGCGCAACCTGGTGGAAAATTCCGCCGGCGCGAGCGTCAAGCAGCCGATCGCCGAAACGCTGGAGGAGATCGTTTCGCGACGCGTCGCGTTTTTGAAAGATTATCAGAACTCTGCCTATGCCGAGCGCTATCGCAATCGCGTCGCGCAAATCCAGGCAGCCGAAAACAAGGTCGTGTCCGGCTCCACGCGGCTGACGCAAGCCGTTGCGCGCAATCTGTTCAAGCTGATGGCGATCAAGGATGAATATGAGGTTGCCCGGCTTTACACCGATGGCGCCTTCCGTCGCCAACTCGACGAGCAGTTCAGCGCTTATGACCGTCTGGAATTCCACCTCGCGCCGCCCGGTCTGGCGCGCATGGGGACGAATGGCCGGCCAAAGAAATTACGGTTCGGTCAATGGATGATGAAGGGGTTTCGCGTGCTTGCGCCCATGCGCCAGCTCCGGGGCTCGCTTCTGGATGTGTTCGGCTATTCCGCGGAACGGCGCATGGAGCGCCAACTCCTCGCGGAGTATGAAACGGATCTCGATCTGATTTTGGAGCGGTTGACGATCGCACGGCTTGAGGTTGCAACCAGGCTCGCGACCCTTCCTGAAGGGATCCGCGGCTATGGGCCTATCAAGCATGCAAATGCGCAGGCGGCTCGCGCGCAACAGGCATTATTGCGAGAAGAACTTGCAGATCAATCCGAACAATTTCGCAGCGCTGCGGAATAATTCGGAAACCTTGTCTGATGTTTGCTGGCCGTATGGATCGAAAGACCTTCTTTCTAAAGCTTTCCTTAGTCACAGAATGACATAGAAGTGGCCGACCACCGGCGCCAGGAAATGAGCAGCAGTACGAAGTCCAATCCACTTCCCCAGGACGTCCACGTCCAGTTCATCAGGTCGTTGTACGATAATGTGCACATGATCCTGATCGGTGCGTTCTGTCATGTCCTGATGACGTTCATGTCTTACTGGTCGACCGGTCAGCAAATCTATCTCGGCCTTGCTGTGATGCTTGGCGCTATCGGTCTTTGGCGCTACGCATCGATGTCGCAGGTCGTCAAGGAAGCCCGGCTTGTTGATCACAAGAGCGCGGAACGGAGCGAGAAAAGTTATCTTGTGGCGGGTTCGCTTCAGGGGCTGGCGCTTGGCATCTATTGTTTTGTCGCAATCTACGTCGTTTCGGACAGCTTTTCCGAACTCGCATCCTTGTCGGTCGCCCTTTGCTCGCTGGTCACGGTTGCCGGCAGAAATTACGGCTCCCGCAGTATGGTCGCCATTTTTGGCATCACCATCCTTGGCCCGATCGCTTCAAGCCTGATCCTTCGCGGCGACATTTATTATATCACGCTTGGTTTGCTGATCTTTCCCTTCCTGTTCGTTTTGAAGGGCACGGCCGATCACGTGCGTTACGTGCTTTATTCTGCCGTCATGGGGCAAAAGCAGGCGCGTCAGCTGGCGCAACGCTTCGACCGCGCTTTGAATACGATGTCGCACGGGCTGGTCATGTTCGATTCCAGCAATTTCGTCGTTGTCGCAAATTCGAGGGCAGCCGAAATGGTCAGCTTGCGGTCGGCTGACCGCATGGTGGGCCGTTCGTTGTCCGCGCTTTTGAGCCGAGGTGTCGCTGGAGGGCTTCTTTCGACGAAAGAAAGCCGTAGCGTCGAGCAACAACTTGCACGCGCTTTACGTGAGCCGCGCGACCGGAAGCTTCTGGTCAGTCTGGCGGACGGCCGGCATATAGAGTTTTCCGCACGAGATGGCGCGAATGATCTGGGTGTGATCACGTTTGAAGATGTCACACCGCGCGTCGCTGCTGAGGAACGCGTAAGGTTCATGGCGCGCTATGACAGCCTGACGGGGCTTCCCAACCGTGCTTATTTTCACGAGATCGTGGCGGATCGGATGGCAAACGGCGAGCGCGATCGCCTGTGCGCTTTGATCATTCTGGACCTCGACGACTTCAAGAGCGTTAACGACACGCTCGGCCATCCCGTAGGCGACGGGCTGATTTATGCCATGGCCAACCGGTTGCGCGAAATTGCTTTGGACCAGATCGCGGTCAGCCGCTTTGGCGGCGACGAATTCGTCTTGTTCGTTGATAAGATCAGGAATGAAGACGAGCTGGTCGAGTTGCTCACCAGGATTGTCGACCAGTTATCCGGCGAGGTCGATGTGTCCGGGCATATGCTGCGGATGCAGTTCAGTTCCGGTGCCGTGCTGGCGAATGTCGATACGGAAGTCGATGCGATGTTCGTGAAGGCCGACCTGGCGCTTTACAAGGCCAAGGATGATGGCAAGCACGGCTGGTGCATTTTCGAAAACTCGATGGATGACGCATTTCGCCGCCGTCAGATCATGAAGGCCGATCTTCGCACGGCGGTCGAGGCACGGGAACTGCATGTTGTTTACCAACCGATCATAGACTCAGCAACTATGCGGATTGTCGGGTGTGAAGCGCTATGCCGTTGGAACCATCCGGTGCTGGGTGCGATTTCACCGTCGATCTTCATCCCGCTTGCCGAGGAGATGGGCATCATCTCCGACATTAGTCGTTTCGTGCTGGATACCGCTTGTCGGGAATGCGCGTCCTGGCCTGATCACATGACGGTTTCGATCAATTTCTCTGCGAAGGATTTTCGCAGCGGAAACATGGTTGACAGCGTGAGCGGTGCCCTTGAACGATCTGGTTTGCGGGCTGGAAGGCTTGAGGTTGAAGTCACCGAAACCGCGCTCTTTGAAGACAGGATGCACAGTCGCCAGCACCTTTCGCAACTCAAGGAGCTGGGCATCAAGCTCGCTTTGGATGACTTCGGGACAGGCTATTCCAATCTGAGTTACGTCCACACGCTGCCATTCGACAGGATCAAGATCGATCGCAGTTTCATCTCGGATCTTTCGGGCAGCGAACGCTCGCAGACCCTTTTGCAGGGCATCGTCGCCTTGTCACGTTCCCTGGGTCTTTCCGTGACGATGGAAGGCGTTGAAACCTCCGAACAGCTTGGCATCCTGCTCGACAAGGTCAAACCGGATCTTCTTCAGGGATTTCTGTTTAGCGCATCCCTTTCTCCATCCGAACTGGCGCATATCGATGCGATCG
Organism: Pseudomonadota bacterium; assembly: GCA_023422735.1. Lineage (GTDB taxonomy): Bacteria > Pseudomonadota > Alphaproteobacteria > Rhizobiales > Rhizobiaceae > Tianweitania. Next base: position 10,140 of record JAFAGL010000074.1, on the reverse strand, counting down.
TCTTCCCATACGGGAAAAATGCACGCGCCTAGTCCGGTCTTCCAAAAGAATAGAACAAACCGAATTCCCCCACTTCCCGCTCGACTTTGATGCCCGCGAGAATGGTTTGTTAAGCACGTGCCGCTACTACTCGGTCGACCATTTATTCAGGTTAACGAGCATTTAACGGACGTTGCGATTTTCCGCGTAGGCTTGGCGTTTGCTTTGCTGAAGCGCGGCCAGGGGTGATTATGAGGGCACAGCTTAACGCGGCATTGGACCGGTCAAACAGTTTTCGGGTCGATGCAGGCGGGCAAGTCGATATCTTTGCGCGCAATGTTCTGGCTTTGCTCGACCATGTTGAATATCGGCGCTGCGAAAATGGTGAGGACCTCGAAGCGATCTACCGTTTGCGCTACGATTCCTATCTGGCGACCGGAATGGTGGAACCGGATCCGGCGCGCATGGTCATCGATCAATATGACGAACTGCCAAATTCCTATCGCTTCGGTGTCTTTATCGATGGAAGCCTGGTCAGCACGATCCGTTTGCATCATGTCAGCCGCGAACACCCGCATTCGCCGAGCATGACCGTTTTCGGCGACGATCTGCATCCGCGCCTGGAAGCGGGTGAAACCTTTGTGGATCCCAGCCGCTTCGCCGCCGATCTCGATGTCGCGAAACAGCACAGGGTTCTGCCTTATCTGACCTTGCGGCTGGCTGTTGTCGCTTGCGGCTATTTCAATCCCACTTTCTGTTTGACCGCGATCAAGGAAGAGCACGCCTCGTTCTACAAGCGGATCTTCAATGCCAGCCAGGCTCTGGCGCCGCGCAGCTATCCCGGCCTCAACGTTCCGGTGCATTTGTTTCAATCGCGCACCTCCGAAAATATGGACAATACATTGCGCCGTTTTCCGTTTTTCCATTCCACGGAAGCGGAGCGGCGCTTGTTGTTCGCCAAGCCCGCGCAAGGCGAACTCGCGCCGCTTACGATCCTGCCGACCGCCAGGTATAATCGGCCGGCTGCGTAAGCTTGATTGCAACGTTCAACTGCCGAAGAAATCACTGCTCAAGGAGTAAACTGCAATGACCATGACGGCTTTTACGATTACCCCGCTGATTTCGCTGATCGCCGGCGTGTTGATCCTGATCATGCCGCGTTTGCTCAACTATATCGTCGCGTTTTATCTCATCGCGGTCGGTTTGGTCGGCTTGTTCCCGCAAATCGCCAATTAACGCGTGTTTGGGCTCGCCTAAGGGCGGGATTGCGACAAACGCGCCATTGCGGTGCGGCGCGAGTTTCGATATTCCCAAACGGAATTCAGATATGGGGGCAGGTATGGCTGATCATTCGCCAAGCGGACCGTTGGAGCTTGGAGCCGAAATGGATTACAGCGAACATGAGAGAACCTATGGCGGTTTTCTCGCGCTGACGAAATATGGAACCCTGTCGCTTGTGGCCCTGCTGATCGCCATGGCGTTCGGCCTTTTGGGTGGCGGTGGCTTCTTTTCCTCCATCATTTTGTTCGTGATCATCTGCGCTGCAGGCGGCTTTTTTCTGCGTTCGGCGTAACGCGGCTCTGTTAAGTCGCTTTCATTTTCACATCTCAACGGCGAGGAGGGCGCGCTGTTGACGCAGACCGTCTTTATTCCGAAAGAACTTGAACAAGGTGAGCCGCGGGTCGCGGCCTCGCCTGATACGGTCAAGCGCATGAAGGCGCTCGGCCTGGATGTGCTTGTTGAAGCCGGTGCCGGTTTCCTGTCGCGCATTCCAGATGCCGAGTTCGAGAAGGCGGGGGCGACGATCGGCTCAGCCGCAGATGCGTCACGCGCCGACATCGTTTTGAAAGTGCGCCGGCCCTCGGCGGCGGAACTCAAGGCCTATAAATCGGGCGCGATCGTTATCGCCACGATGGATCCTTATGGACGCGACGACGAGGTCGAAGCCTTGGCGAAAGCCGGCGTATCGGCCTTTGCGATGGAATTCATGCCGCGCATCACGCGCGCACAGGTCATGGATGTTTTGTCCTCGCAGGCCAATCTGGCCGGCTATCAGGCGGTGATCGACGCTGCGGCCGCTTATGACCGTGCTTTGCCGATGATGATGACGGCGGCTGGCACGGTCCCGGCTGCAAAAATCTTCATCATGGGCGCTGGTGTCGCCGGTCTGCAGGCCGTCGCGACCGCACGTCGGCTTGGCGCGGTTGTGACTGCAACCGATGTGCGCCCCGCCGCAAAGGAGCAGGTCGCATCGCTCGGCGCGAAATTCGTGGCGGTCGAAGACGAGGAGTTCAAGGCCGCAGAAACTGCCGGCGGCTATGCCAAGGAAATGTCCAGCGAGTATCAGGCAAAACAGGCCGCGCTTGTTGCCGATCACATTTCCAAGCAGGATATCGTCATCACCACGGCGCTCATTCCGGGTCGCCCGGCGCCCAAGCTGGTTTCGGCAGCCATGGTGGCTTCCATGAAGCCGGGCTCGGTTCTGGTTGATCTCGCGGTCGAGCGCGGCGGAAATGTCGAAGGTGCGGTTGCCGATACGGTGATCACGCTCGAAAATGGCGTCACGATCATTGGCCACACGAATGTGCCGGGCCGGATCGCCGCGTCCGCGTCGCTCCTTTACGCGCGCAACCTTTTTGCTTTCCTGGAAACGATGGTCGACAAGGCAACCGGTTCCGTGTCGATCAACCGCGAGGATGAGTTGGTGAAGGCGACCTTGCTGACCAGTGAAGGCGCGGTTGTTCATCCCACCTTCGTCAAGGCCGCTCCAGTCGAAACGCCAGCCAAGTCTGAAGGGAACGCTTGATGGAAGAAACAACCGTTCAGAACGCGCTGGAGCAACTCGATCGTGCGATCGGCAATCTGCATCTGGCCATCGAGAATTCGGATCATCTCGCCGATGCGGTTCATGTCGCTTCGGGCGGGGTGATCGATCCCTTTATCTTCCGATTGGCGATTTTCGTGCTGGCGATCTTTGTCGGCTATTATGTCGTCTGGTCGGTCACGCCCGCCTTGCACACGCCGCTCATGGCAGTCACCAACGCGATTTCTTCGGTGATTGTGGTGGGCGCGCTTTTGGCCGTCGGCATCGCAGCTTCCGGGCTTGCCACCGGCTTCGGCTTCCTCGCCCTCATTTTGGCTTCCGTGAATATTTTCGGCGGCTTTCTGGTCACCCAGCGCATGCTTGCGATGTACAAGAAGAAGGAGCGCTGATTGATGAGCGCTAACATCGCGGCATTTCTTTATCTCGTTTCCGGCGTCCTGTTCATCATGGCGCTGCGGGGCTTGTCCCATCCGACGACAAGCCGCCAGGGCAATCTTTACGGCATGATCGGCATGGCGATTGCCATCGTCACGACCCTGGCCCTTGCGCGTCCAAGCTTCGGCGGTTTCGCGCTGATCGTGCTCGGCCTGGCCATTGGTGGCGGCATCGGCGCTTATATTGCCCGCTCCATTCCAATGACCTCCATGCCCCAGCTGGTCGCGGCCTTCCACAGTCTGGTCGGTCTGGCAGCTGTGATGGTCGCTGCGGCTGCCATGTACGCCCCGGAAAGCTTCGGCATCGGCACGGTCGGCAATATTCACGGCCAGGCGCTGGTCGAGATGAGCCTGGGTGTTGCCATTGGCGCAATCACCTTTACGGGTTCGGTTATCGCCTTCGCCAAGCTCGATGGCCGAATGTCGGGAAAGCCGATTCTGCTGCCGAGCCGTCACATCATCAACGCTGTGCTCGGTGCGGCGCTGGTCGTGCTCATCTTCCTTTTGGTGGCAACGCAAAGCTATACGATCTTCTGGCTGATCGTGATCGCCTCGCTGGCGCTGGGCGTTCTGCTGATCGTCCCGATCGGCGGCGCGGACATGCCGGTCGTCGTGTCCATGCTCAATTCCTATTCGGGCTGGGCGGCGGCAGCCCTTGGCTTTACGCTCGGCAATCTGGCGCTCATCATCACCGGCGCGCTGGTCGGCTCGTCGGGCGCAATCCTGTCCTACATCATGTGCAAGGGCATGAACCGGTCGTTCATTTCGGTGATCCTCGGTGGCTTCGGGGGCGAAACCGCAACTGTTGCCGATGACGGCATCGAGCGCACGGTGAAGCAGGGGTCTGCTGATGACGCCGCTTATCTGATGGCCAACGCCTCGAAAGTCATCATCGTGCCGGGCTATGGCATGGCGGTTGCTCAAGCACAGCATGCGTTGCGAGAACTGGCCGACAAGCTGAAAGCCAACGGCGTGGAAGTGAAATATGCAATTCACCCCGTCGCAGGTCGCATGCCTGGCCACATGAATGTTCTGCTTGCGGAAGCGAATGTGCCTTATGACGAAGTCTTCGAGCTCGAAGACATCAATTCGGAATTTGCCCAGGCGGATGTCGCCTACGTGATCGGCGCCAATGACGTGACCAATCCTTCCGCGCGCGACGACAAGTCGTCACCGATCTACGGCATGCCGATCCTCGATGTCGACAAGGCGCGCACCTGCCTGTTCGTGAAGCGATCGCTCGGCTCTGGCTATGCAGGCATCGACAACACGCTGTTTTACAAGGACAGCACGATGATGCTGTTGGGCGACGCGAAGAAGATGACGGAAGACATCGTCAAGGCGATGGATCACTAGGGTCGTTCGTCTTTGAATGGAATCGTTTGCCCGCCGGAGTTTCGTGGGCTGGCCAACCGGGTTAGGAGGTCTTTTCTCCTTCGAACAGCGTTGAAATCCTCGCACGATAATCATATCGCGCTGCGGTATTCTCGTTGTCGAAGCAGAAAATCCACTGCCTCAAACTGCTTCCCTTAAAAGATGAACGGCTCTAACAAAAAGGCCGGCGTGAACGCCGGCCTTTTTGTTCGGATGGATCAGATACGACTCACTTGTAAGAGTAAGTCAGGTCGAGGCTGGCAAGCGTAACCGCCGCATTCAAGCCGGTCTGTGCCTGGGCGCTCAGTGGTTGAAGCGTAAAGGCCGTGCGTGGTCCGCCCGTCAGCAGATTGGCGCCGGCGCCGACAACCACACTGGCTTCGGCGTTGGCGCCGTAATAACGGCCAGCCAGTTCGCCTTCGCCGAGATTATAGTTCACGCCGAACACGGCCCATTGCAGATTGCCACCCTGTGTCATGCCCACATCGACACCCAGTTTGGAAATCATGCCGCTATAGCGCTGCACCGAGCCGCCGCGCGACGGACGATATTCGCAGTCAACCGGCTTGTTGGAGCCGACCACAAAGCTCGTGCCGCCCTGAATGGCACAGCTCAGCACGCCGAGCTGGACGCGTTCATTGGCGGCAGCGGGTGCGATCGCGGATGTTGTGAGCAGCCCAGCGGCGAGGACGGGAAGGGCGAAAAGGGATTTCATAATCAACTCCTTGAAATACAGGAGCCCGAACAATTCGCGATGTCGCCGTCAGTTCCAGACGGATCGCAAGATTGCGATCACACGCACTGACGGCCTGCATCAAATCGTGTTGAGATGCGCGATCATCCGCCGCGAAAACCGGTCAACAGCCTCGTTAGGCGCATTGTCGGCTTTGTACATCGGCAGGTAGGTCAGGCGCGACTTTCTTGCGCAGGTTCCCAGCAAACCCCATGCGATCGTCGTGCGCAGGGATCTGCGAAGCAAAACCCAGTCCACCCACCAGGGCGTTCCCCATGTGGAAACGAGCACGACTTCGCGAAGCTCGGTCAAAAGCGGTGCCAGTGGTTGAGTGTCGGTCGGCTGCTGGAACGCTGTGCCGGGCGCGAAAACGCGATCGAGCCATCCCTTCATGATCGCGGGCATTCCGCCCCACCACACAGGATGGACGAGCACAAGAAGGTTGGCCGCTTTTAGGGCGTCGAGCTGGCTGTGGAGCCCGTCGCTTTCAAACGCGTCCGCGTGATAGGTTTCGCGTTCGCCAACGGTCAGCCGTGGATCGAAATCCTGCTCGTAAAGATCGATCACCTCGACCGTGTGCCCTTTCGCCCGCAATGCGGCGGCGGCGCGCTCGCCAAGGGTCCGGCTGAGACTTTCAACCGAAGGATGGGCGACAACGACCAGGGCGCGCAGATTTTGCGAGGCCACGCGTCAGGCGCCGCGCGTTCGCGCCAGACCGCTCACCGCAGGCTTGTAATTCGGATCAAGCTGCACCGCGCGGGCATAGGATTTCGCCGCCCGGCTCTTGTCGCCTTTGCGCTCGTAAACCAGCGCCTGGTTGCTCCAGCTTTCGGCAACATCATCGTTCAGCTTGATGGCGACGTTGAAGTCGGCAAATGCGTTGTCGTCGTCGCCAAGCGCCAGATAGGAAAGCCCACGGCCATTATAGCCGTTCGGCTGGTCAGGCGCGAGCGAGATCGTGGTCGCGAAATCCTCGATCGCCTGCTGATGCTGCCCGGCGCCCTGGCGAAGCAGGCCGCGACCGGCGTAAGCGCGCGGATCGGTGGTGTTCATCTGGATCGCGCGTTCGTAATCCTGCAAGGCCTGCTGCGCATTGCCCGACAGGCGATACACGTCGCCGCGCCCGATATAAGCGGCGGCATAGTTGCTGTTGATCTGCAACGAGCGGTTGTAATCGGATAGCGCTTCCTGCTGCTTGCCCTGATAGCGATTGATCAGCGCGCGGTTGGCGTAGGCCTGGTAAAATTGCGGATTGAGCGCGATTGCCTGGTCGAAATCCTGGACGGCGCGACGGTAATCGCCGGCGCGGCCATATGCCGATCCGCGCACATTATAGGCTTCCGGGTCGCGCGGATTGCGGTCGATGACCGATGTCAGCGAGGAAATGTTTTCGCTAGACCCCTGCGCTGACTGGATATTCGCGACCTCGCCGAGCGGCGCAGTGGATTGGCATGCACCCAGAACCAGGACAGGCAAGAGAACCAGCGGAAGCGTTCCCTTGAAACGCAGGCGGGCGATCGGCGAAAGGGCGTAGCGCATCGGAGATCGTCTCCCAAAAATCAGACGGGCCATTCGGTAGAACCGAATTATAGGGCAGTCGCCCGTTTGGCAAACATCCCGTCAGCCAAAACGAAAACGGCGACACGGCGCGTTTCACCATGTCACCGCTGGTTAAAGTCTCAAAAAAGAGACGAAAACTTGGCGAAGCCCGTTATGTTTTGGTCAGCGCGCGTCCGGCCGGGCCGTTGCCGAGGGCTTCGGCGCGGCGATCAGGCCTTCGCGCTGGGCACGCTTGCGGGCCAGCTTGCGGGCGCGTCGCACGGCTTCGGCCTTTTCGCGCGCACGCTTTTCCGAGGGTTTCTCGAAATGGTCGCGCATTTTCAGCTCGCGAAAAATGCCTTCGCGTTGCATCTTCTTCTTCAGCGCACGGAGCGCCTGTTCGACATTGTTGTCGCGAACGAGTACCTGCACGGGATCTCACCGGTTGAATGTTTGACGAAGTTTCGGCCCTGTCTGGGCGCAAACCCATCCATCCCGGTTGGCCGGTCCGAAGATGTAGCGCGCAATTACCAGAAATGCGGGGTTTTGTCCATCTGCTTTCCGTCGGGTAACCCTCTCCGCGAGGTGATATTTCAGCCCGCTGGCAGAAATTCGCAAAGCGCGCGAAACCCGTCGCATTCAGAGCACAGATGGAAGCCCGGTTTCATTAGTGCTAGGACGAAGGCGTTGACAGCGATCGCGTGGTTTCAGCCACTTTGCTGTTCGTGAAAAGTCTGGTTCATGGGGCTCGGCCATGCGGAAATATTCGGTCTTTGCGATCGCGCGCGAGGCGATGCGCGGGCACAAGGGGTGGGATCAGCAATGGACCTCGCCCGAACCGCGCAGCGAATATGATGTCATTATCATCGGTGCAGGCGGGCACGGTCTTGCAACCGCTTATTACCTCGCGAAAGAGCACGGCATCACCAATGTCGCGGTGCTTGAAAAAGGCTGGCTTGGTGGCGGCAATACGGGGCGCAACACCACGATCATCCGTTCGAACTATCTTTATGACGAAAGCGCCGGGATCTACGATCACGCGGTGAAATTGTGGGACGGTTTGAGCCAGGATCTGAATTACAACGTCATGTACAGCCCGCGCGGCGTCATGATGCTGGCGCATAATGTGCATGATGTGCAGGTCTTCAAGCGCCACATCCATGCCAACCGGCTGAACGGCGTCGATAATGAATGGCTGACGCCCGAACAGGCGAAGGAATTTTGCCCGCCGCTGAATATCTCCAACTCCGCGCGCTATCCGATCGTGGGCGCGGCCTTGCAGCGGCGTGGCGGCACGGCGCGCCATGATGCGGTGGCCTGGGGTTATGCGCGCGCTGCCTCGGCGCGCGGCGTCCACATCATCCAGAATTGCGAAGTCACCGCGATCCGCCGTTCTGCCAATGGCCATGTGATCGGCGTGGAAACCACGAAAGGACCCATCGGCGCAAAGAAGGTCGGCGTGGTTGCCGCTGGTCATACATCCGTCTTGATGGAAATGGCCGGCGTGCGCATGCCGCTCGAAAGCTATCCGCTGCAGGCGCTGGTCTCCGAGCCGGTGAAGCCGTGCTTCCCATGCGTGGTCATGTCCAACACGGTGCATGCCTATATTTCGCAGTCCGACAAGGGCGAGCTGGTGATCGGGGCGGGCACCGATCAGTATATTTCCTATTCGCAGACCGGCGGGCTGCACATCATCAACCACACGCTCGATGCGATCTGCGAAATGTTCCCGATGTTTGCGCGCATGAAGATGCTGCGTTCATGGGGCGGCATCGTCGATGTCACGCCCGATCGCTCGCCGATCCTCGCCAAAACTCCGGTGCCCGGCCTTTATGTGAATTGCGGCTGGGGCACGGGCGGCTTCAAGGCAACGCCCGGTTCGGGCAATGTCTTCGCGCACACGATCGCCAATGACAATCCGCATCCGATCAATGCACCTTTCACTTTGGAGCGGTTCCGCACCGGTCGCCTGATTGACGAGGCCGCAGCTGCGGCTGTGGCACATTGATCCTTCCGGTTGTCGCCATGGCTGTAGTTGCGCCAATGACGGTCGTGGAAACGGAGGGCATGAAGCTTCTGCCCGGTGTCGAGGATTTCCGCACCCAGATCGTCGAGCAGGCGCGGGGTGACATGAACTGGCCGTTCACGATCAAGCGGGGCATCCTGATGTGCGCGAAAATTCTGGGCGAACCGGCGGTTTATTTCTCGGATGCCGGGAATGAAAACAGTGACGTCACGCGTGTTGCCCAGGTCTCCGTCAATCCGTTCGATCTCGGGATTGGCAATCTGGGCGATGGCGGCCTGGTGCGCCGCGAAATGACGATGGAAGAACGCATCAAGGCGATGGCGCCGCTATTGTCGGTTGGCCGGCGGCTTTGCCAGCAGCCGAAAGGCACAAATGTCGGACCGGGCGAACTTTGAAGGTTAGCAGATCATGCTTCTGATACACTGCCCTTATTGCGAAGAAGAACGGCCGGAGCTTGAGTTTCGCAATGGCGGCGAGGCTCATATTGCGCGCTCGAACGATATGGCTGGCGAAAGCGACGAAGCCTTCGAAGCCTTTTTCTTTATTCGCACCAATCCAAAAGGCCTCGTTTATGAGCGCTGGCGGCACATTCATGGCTGCGGTCGTTTTTTCAACGCGGTGCGCGATTCGGTCACGGACAAGTTCCTGACGGTTTACAAGGCGGGCGAGCCCAGGCCGGACGAAGCAGGGTTTCGGTCCGATACGCCGGCACATGGCGCTTGGGCGAATGTCCCTCCGGCGGAACTTAACGTGAAGAAACCCGCGCGCAGAACCCGCAAAGCCGCCAAGGTTACGAAGGCCGCCCCCGAGGCTACAAAGGCCGCCCCCGAGGCTAAAAAGGATGGAGACGCGTGATGGCAAACCCCTCCACCTCAGAAGGTGCAAAGCAGCCGAAGGGCAAAAACCGCATCACCAGTCAGGGACGCTTGGGCAAGTCTCCCGCCGTCACCTTTTCGTTCGACGGCCAGATTTATGGCGGGCTGGAAGGCGATACGCTTGCGTCGGCCTTATTGGCCAACGGGGTTCATCTTGTTGGCCGGTCGTTCAAATATCATCGCCCGCGCGGCGTGCTTTCCGCAGGCGCGGAAGAACCGAACGCTCTGGTTGGCATCCATCGCGATGCCGCGCGAAAAACGCCGAATGTGCGCGCCACGGTGCAAGAGCTGTATGACGGTCTGGTCGCTGTTTCGCAAAATCGCTGGCCCTCCCTCAGTCTTGATATGGGCGCGGG
>JAFAGL010000005.1 GCA_023422735.1 Pseudomonadota bacterium | reverse complement strand
AAGTCGATCCAATCTTCGGAAACGACCTGCCTTTTGCCTATTTGGCCGCGCGAAATAATCATTTGGCCAAAGGATTTGAGCCCATTTGGCGACATCACCATGTCATTTCCGCCAAAATAGATGCCCTGCGGGTCGGTTGGCCATTTCGGAATGGAAATATCCAGCGGTTCGCCCAGCCACTCGCGTGCAAGTTGCAATGTGGTGCGACCGGTTGTCTTGGTCAAAATGGCGGAAAGGAGATGCGAATTTCCCGTCGAATAAAGCATCTTGCCACCCGGCTCATCGACGAAGGGTCGATCCAATGCAAAGCGGACCCAATTTCGACTTTGGACCCAGCGCCCATAATTCGGACCCGATGTTCTTTCGAGCCCGGACTGCATCGACAAAAGATTGCCGATCGTAATCTCGTTCAAGCGCGGATCAGGATTTCGAGGCAGGTCGGATTGCAGAAGGGAGGCGATCTTCTGGTCGGGTCCTTCAAGCGCCTTTTTGTCGATGGCGATCCCAACCAGAACGGACAGGATCGTTTTCGATGCGGACTTGATATTCACGCCACGATCAAACGGGCTGCCTTGAAACACTTCCTCGATCAGATTGTCGCCATTGCGCGAAACGATCAGCGAGCGCAGAGCGTCGAAGTCTTTGGCTTTGTCGAGAACATTGCCTTGCCATAGGGCAGATTGCGCGCGGGCCGTGCGGGCGATGAAGGGGGCAGCCAAAAGCAGGGACGCGCCACTTGCGGCAAGAAAGGTGCGACGATGGAGGCGAGGGGTGTGGAACGGCAAGGTCATGCCTTTTCATATGGCGCATGACTAAAGCCGGAGCAGGGCGGCTCGATCAAATCCCACCGATCAGACGATCACGAAGCAGCGAGCCTGGTGATCGTCCGTGAAAAGTGATGATCAAAGATCTACCGACTGGTCGGTCGCATTGTTGACCGCCTCGATGCGAACCTTCTTCGGATAAAAGGCGGCATGGCCGGCAATGGCCGAGACTTGCTCATACGGATTCTCGTAGGCCCACATCACATCGTCCATCGCTTCCCCGACCGCGGTGACATTCCAGTGACCTGCATCGCCTTTGTAAGGGCAATGGGTGACGGTTGGCGATTTGCGCAGGAAATCGAAATACACATCCTTGAATGGGATGTAGAAGACCGGATCGTGATTGGCTTCGCGCAGAAGCAGCGCTTCCTGAGACGAGGCAATGATCGCATCGGAGAAAGTCACGGTCACGACACCATCGAATGGCTCGACGGTAATGTCTCTCGCTGGCGGCTGCTGCCTGGCGGTTGAAGCGTCGAAGCTGTCCATGTTGGCGTGTCCCTTAGATGTTGGTGTCGATGCGGGAACGCCTGTCGACCGCGCCTGTTCCACTTGCCTGTTCAACCTGCAAGACAAGCCATCGCCAGTCCGAAACCGAAAAAGGTTCTGCAAACCGGGCAGGCTCTACAAAAGGATCGCTTCGTCCTCGCGCGCCGAGCTTGCCGCAAAACAATCCAGCAGGCCAGCCATGGATTGCGCCAGATCCGCCACCGGGTCGGGATTGGCGGACGCATTTTCGACGCGGACTGTTTTCTTGTCTTCGCCAAGGATAATCAGCAAAAGCTTTCTTTGACCGGTTTCTGCCGAAGGAATGGACACGGCAGCAATCTCGCTCGCATCCTGACGGCTGGTTTTTGGCAAGCGAAACAAAATCTGACCATTCAGATCGCTCAAGGCGGCATCGATCGCGTTGTCGAACCCCAGCGCAGGCACGTCCAGAAACTGCAGCGCAAGTTCGAGTTCAAGCGTATCCAGCGTGTCGGCGAAATCAAAATCGTCCTGTGCAACTTGCTGCGCCTGCATGCCGGTACTCCGCGATTGTTGTTATGCCTGCCGCAACGGTAGCTCTGCCGTGCCCCCGTGTCACAATTGTGGCACAGGGGAAAACGCCGGAACATGCCTTATCGCGGACAATGAAAAACGGATCGGATTGGTTCCAAACCCGCCGGGCAGGTGACTTTCTGGCTGCAGATGTCTGGACAAGACCGTTTGCGCTGGTTCTATTGCATCAGCATTTCACCGGAGGAATTCGATGTTTGGACTGATGCAACAGTGGCCATTGCTGTGCCACAAAATCCTGGACCATGCCGCGATCCAGCATCCGCATCGCGAAATTGTTTCGCGATCCTCGGAAGGTCCAATCACTCGCACCAACTATTCGAATATCCATTTGCGTGCGCGCAAGGTCGCGCAGCTCCTGTCGAAAGAAGGCTTCCAGCCAGGCGACCGAATTGCAACGCTGGCCTGGAACACCGGCAACCATCTGGAAGCCTGGTATGGCATCATGGGCATGGGAGGGGTTTACCACACGCTCAACCCGCGCCTTTTCCCCGACCAGATCGCCTGGATCATGAACCACGCGGAAGACCGCGCCTTGTTCGTGGACACGGCTTTCATGCCTTTGGTGGAAAAGATCGCGCCAGCGGTGCCCACGATCAAGAAGGTGATCGTGATGACCGACACGGCCAACATGCCGCAAACCAGCCTGCCCAATGTCGTCGCCTATGAGCAATGGCTTCAGGATGCCGATGGCGATTACGAATGGTATGATTGCAATGGCGATGAAAACACGGCCGCCGGCATGTGTTATACATCCGGCACGCCCGGTGACCCCAAGGGCGTGCTTTACAGCCACCGCTCCAATGTCCTGCATGCCATGATGGCCGCCATGCCCGATGCGATGGGTATTTCATCGCGCGACACGATCTTGCCGGTGGTGCCGATGTTCCATGCCAATGCCTGGGGGCTTGGCCAAAGCGGGCCGATGATTGGCGCCAAGCTCGTGATGCCCGGCGGCAAGATGGATGGCCCGTCGATCTATGAATTGCTGGATAGCGAGAAAGTGACCTTTTCGGCCGCAGTGCCGACCGTCTGGCTGATGCTGCTGCAATATCTGGAAGAAACCGGCAAGAAGCTGCCTTATCTCACAAAAGTGGTGATCGGCGGTTCGGCCTGTCCGCGCGTCATGGTGCAGAAATTCCAGGATAATTACGATGTCGAGGTCATCCACGCCTGGGGCATGACCGAGATGTCGCCGCTGGGATCGCTCGCCAGCATGAAAGGCGACGATCGTAATCTGACCGGCGATGCCAAGCTCGACCGCCAGCAAACGCAGGGCCACGCGCCATTCGGCGTCGAAATGAAGGTGACGGATGACGACAATGTCGCGCGTCCGTGGGACGGCAAGACGTTTGGCCGCCTGAAAGTGCGCGGGCCTTCCGTCGCCAAGGCATATTACGGTGGCGCGGGCGCCGAACAGTTCGATGAGGATGGTTGGTTCGACACGGGCGATGTCGCGCATATCAACCCGGACGGATATATGCAGATCACCGATCGCGCCAAGGACGTGATCAAATCCGGCGGCGAGTGGATTTCGACCATCGACCTGGAAAATCTTGCGGTTGCGCATCCCGATGTTGCGGAAGCCGCAGTGATCGGCATTACCCATCCGCGTTGGGATGAGCGCCCGCTTCTCGTCGTGGTGCGAAAGCCCGGCAAGGAGCCGACACGTGAGGAGCTTCTGGCCTTCATGGAAGGCAAGATCGCCAAATGGTGGCTGCCCGACGATGTGACTTTCGTGGATGAGATCCCGCACACGGCGACCGGCAAGATCCAGAAGATCACCTTGCGCGAACGCTTTCGGGATTATCAGTTGCCGACAGCATAAGGTTCGGCCGCATGGTCGCAATTTATCCGGAGCGGATTTCGCAAGCGGCGCAATGGTCGCGCCGCTGCGCTTTCTTCGCGCTGGTCCTGTTTCTGGTTTCCGGCATCCTGCATCGTTTCGGGAAGCTGGAAACGCCGGTGTTTCTTTTTACGATCGGCGTGGTCGTGGCGCTCGTATGCCTGGCGCTGCTGGCTTTTTGCTGGGCGTTCCATCGCATGTGGGTTCGGGGCGACAAGGTTGGCACCAATCTGGTGGCGGCGGGCTTTCTGATCGTTGTTCTTTCAATCCCGTTCGGATGGATGGTGGTGCGCGGAGTTTCGACCCCCGTTCTCAACGACATCTCTACCGATACGCAAAACCGGCCCTTGCTGGTCACTAACCCGGCAACAGGCATGTTCGCCAATCAGCGGCGCGCCATGACCATGGACGAGGCGGAAGCCCAGCTCGAAGCCTATCCCAAGCTGATCGGCCATTCCTATACGTTGCCCGCCGACCGCATTCGCCAGCTCATCGCCACATTGGTGGACGAGCGCGGCTGGACCATCCTGCGCAACTTTCCAGCCTTTGCCGATTCGACCAGCACGCTGAACGCGCTGGCAGGCTCGTTCATCCTGGGTCTGCCGGCGGATGTCGCGATCCGCGTCGAAGACGAGGAAACCGCGACCTATGTCGATATGCGCTCGGCTTCGCGCTATGGCCGGCATGATTTCGGCGACAATGCGATGCGCATCGAACGGTTCTTTACCGATCTCG
>JAFAGL010000331.1 GCA_023422735.1 Pseudomonadota bacterium | reverse complement strand
ACCTGCTTGGCGCTGTCCAGCAACATGTTGAGAAGGTGGCAGAACTCATTCTGGATCGACTTGCCTTGCAGGAACTGCATATCGTCGATGATCAGAATATCGATGTCGCGAAGATGCTCCTTCAGGGCAAGTGCGCTGTTATCGCGAATGGCAGACGCAAACCGCCACATGAAATATTCCGCCGTCAGATAAACGACGCGCGAACCCGGGCGATTACGGATTGCTTCAGCAGCAATTGCCTGCAGCAAATGGGTTTTGCCCAAGCCAACCGAAGAATGGATGAAAAGCGGGTTGAAACGCACGGCATTCGGCGCAGTTTCTGCGACGGCCTTGGCGGCAGCGAAAGCAACGCGGTTCGACGGGCCTTCCACGAAGGACTCAAACGTGTAGCGCTGGTCAAGCGGCGAGCCGAGGCTGGAACCATTGCGCGGTTCAGCATCTGCCATCGGACGAGGCGCGGTTGCGCCAACAACAGAAATCGCGCCCTTGGCGGTCAAGGGTGTTGCAGCAGCGTTCTCAGCAGTCCGTGGAGCCCGGCGCGTGGCAGCTGAGGCTTCATTATTGGTATTGATCGCCACATTACGGGCGGCAGAGCGCACGATTACATCGACCTTGAGCGTATCCGGCTCTTCAGCCTGCCAAAGTTCTTCGATCTGCTTGAGATAATGGTTGTTGATCCACGACCTCAGAAAAGCTGTGGGAACGGAAAGGCGAACAAAACCCTTCGACGCTTCCGCAAGCTTCATCCGACCGAACCAGCTTGTATAGACTTCTGCTCCCAGACGGGCACGCAACTGGACTTTTACGCGTTCAAAAACTCGCTCACCGGCTCCGTCGCCTGTTGTCATCTGCCCCTCGTCTGCCCCTGCCTGAATAGGATGGCTTAACCCGCTTTTTGCTGCAACGCCGCCTTGCATGTGTCGCCGTCCTTTACTCTCATGCTCGCCCCGCCATTTTTGACGGTGCCATTCTCATTCCCGATAAGCCGATCGGCCTGCGGAACGGTCAAAGCATTCCCTCCGGGAAACGACCCGGATTCGATACGCTATCGATTTTCGGCAAACCTTCGGCGGGCCAACGAAGAACGCCAACCTGCCCACGCAACGCTTGTTGCGAGATATTGCTTCGATCGTACACAGTGATCAGGCAAGAAAAACCATCCACCGACATCGCCGATGTTCCGGTCTTCCTTTATGGCTTCGGGTTTTGAGCCCCCGCCCGTCCCTCTCACTGAAAAGACATTACCGAGTCTGGAGCGCGAGAGACAAGCGTCTGGCTTCAGACAAATTTAAACAAATGGACCCAGTCTTGGGGTCTTTGGCTTTTGTTAATCTTCTAAGCCTTTTGGATTCATTCTGTTTTCTGCCCTGCACCGTCCCACGTGGGAAGGGTGGAAATATTTATAAAGAATCTGCTTGACTCCGAGTGCTTCCAGGAGACTCGGCAAGCCTGTGGATAAGCTGGGGAAAAAGACGCGTAAGTACCTGATCAAATTGCCAGAATCGACTCCAAGCCATTGGTCCACTTGGGAGTGCTTAAGGAATCTCAATAGGTTAGCCGACAGAGAACAGCCTCGCCCTCGCAGCCGGCGAAGAATTTTCGCGATTGATCGGAAAAAAGCGCAAAAAAAAGGCCCAGCATGAAGCCGGGCCTTGCAACTTTCATAAATGTCGGGATCAGGCCGACAGCGTCTTCAAGCGGGAAGCGAGACGCGACACCTTGCGCGATGCCGTATTGCGATGAACGATGCCCTTCGAGGCTGCGCGCATCAATTCAGGCTCGGCAGCCTTGAATGCGACCGTCGCCGCATCCTTGTCGCCAGCCAGCAGCGCTTCTTCAACCTTGCGGATGAACGAGCGCACGCGCGAACGACGTGCTTTGTTGGTTGCAGTGCGGCGGGCGATCTTGCGCGCCGCCTTCTTGGCCGAAGCTGTATTGGCCATGTCGCCTCTCTATTGTTTCAACGGGTCGGTACGGCTACGCGACGATGCGGAACAAAACCGCGAAACCGTACAAAAAGCAAAGCGGCAGCCAAATGGCCGCCACAGGTTGCGCGGCTTATAGGCAAGCTTTGCCAAAGCGTCAATGCTTTTCCAGCAAAGCGGGCGTTGATTGCGCGGTCATCAACGGTTCTTGAAGGTCGGTTTGCGCTTTTCCGCAAATGCCGCCATGCCTTCCTTCTGGTCTTCCAGTGCGAACATGGAATGGAACACGCGACGCTCGAAGCGCAGTCCTTCCGTCAAAGTCACTTCATAGGAACGGTTGACCGCTTCCTTGTTCATCATGACTGCCGGGAGGGAATAATCGGCGATCTTGGTCGCGGCCTTCAGGGTTTCCTCGATCAGCTCGCCAGCAGGAACCACGCGCGACACAAGGCCACTGCGCTCGGCTTCCGCAGCATCCATCATCCGGCCCGTCAAGCACATATCCATGGCCTTGGACTTGCCGACAAATCGGGTCAGGCGCTGCGATCCGCCCATGCCCGGCATGACCCCGAGCGTGATTTCCGGCTGACCGAATTTCGCGGTTTCAGCCGCAATGATGAAGTCGCAAGCCATGGCGAGTTCACAGCCGCCACCCAACGCATAACCGGCAACGGCTGCGATGATCGGCTTGCGAATGCGCAGCATTGCATCCCATTCGGCAAAGAAATCTTCCAGATAGTTTTCGACAAAGGAGCGATTCTGCATGAACTTGATATCCGCGCCGGCCGCAAAGGCCTTTTCGGAACCGGTGATCACGATACAACCGATGGCCGGATCATCTTCGTAAACCTTCAGCGCATCCAGCACGTCGCGGGTCAGCGAAGGGTTGATCGCGTTCAACGCCTGCGGGCGGTTGAGGGTGATCAACCCGACTTTGCCGCGGGTTTCCGCCAGAATGGTTTCATAGGCCATGGATATCCTCCTGTTCGATTGATGCGTGTGTGAATATCAGCGCTGACAGCGCGGGCAATAGAAAGTCGACCTTCCAGCCTGAACGATGCGCTGCACAACCCCTGTGCAGGATATGCGCTGGCACATCTTGCCCTCACGGTCGTAAACGGAAAAGCTGTGCTGGAAATAGCCGAGCGAGCCATCGGCCTGCCGATGATCGCGCAAAGAAGAGCCGCCGGCTGCGACCGCGTCGGCGATCACCGTCCGAATGGCTTCCGCCAATCTGCGGGTTCGAACCGTTTCCTTGCCCGCTTTGCCCGCAATGGAACCCGCAAGCCGCTTGGGCGACAAGGCAGAGCGCCATAAAGCCTCGCAAACATAGATGTTGCCGAGCCCGGCGATAAGATGCTGATCCAGCAAGGCCGACTTCAAGGGCGTCTTCTTGTTCTGGAAGCGGTGCGCCAGCAAGGCACCGTCAAGCCTGTTTCCCGTCGGCTCCACACCCAGCCCGGAAAGCATCGGATGGTCGCCCATGGCCTGCTCATCCGTCAACAACATGAAGCCGAACCGCCGGGGATCGTTGTAAATGACGCGCGCCTTGCCTTCGGGACGCTTCAAATGAAAGACGACATGATCGTGCGCAGTGTTTTTCGAGCGCGCATGATGGAAATCGCCCGGCGTGTCCGCATCATCCTCGGTTTCGATGCGGAACGAACCGGACATGCCCAGATGCGCGATGACCACCGTTCCGTCATCGAGGTGAACGAGCATGTATTTTGCGCGGCGACCCAGCGACTGGATGCGCCTGCCTTCAAGCCGTTGAACGAAATCCTGAGGCAGAGGGAAGCGCAGATCGGGCCGGCGAAGCTCGACTTTCTCAATGCGCGCATCTTCCATGACCGGCTGAAGACCTCGGCGGACCGTTTCAACTTCCGGCAGTTCAGGCATCGACCGCAATCTGCTTCAAAAAGGATGTGCCAACAGGGTTGGGGGCAATGCCAAGATGCTCCGCGATGGTTTCGCCAATATCGGAATAAGTGGCGCGAACCCCTACCGAACCCGGCTTCAACCCAGGACCGATGCCAAGAATAGCGATGCGTTCGCGCGTGTGGTCGGTTCCCTTATAGGTGGGATCGCAGCCGTGATCGGCGGTCAGGATCAGGATGTCGCCGGGTTTCAGCCTGTTGAATGCTTCCGGCAAGCGCGCATCGAGGGCTTCGAGCGCGGCCGCATATCCCGCTACATCGCGCCGTTGGCCGAAATTGGTATCGAAATCGACGAAATTCGCAAAAACGAGATCGCCATCGCGCGCATCATCCATTGCCGTCAGGGCCTTGTCGAACATTGCCATATTGCCGGCGCCCTTGCGCGTTTCGGACACGCCG
>JAFAGL010000308.1 GCA_023422735.1 Pseudomonadota bacterium | reverse complement strand
TCAAGCGCTGGTTTGGGACCCTTCTGCTCAGTCGTTGGGACCAATCCCTGGATCAGCCCACCGGTTCGCGGTAAGCGCACCGACGGACGCGAAATTGCCGCGCCGTATAAACCAACTCTCAGAAGGCGCGGCGTTTCGTGTCCGCTTCCCGAACCATCACGGTCGGGAAGACAATAAGCCGTGTTCAGATTTCTGCGTTCTTTGACATGTCGAATGCGGCTGAAGTGGCGGAGGGAGTGGGATTCGAACCCACGGTGAGTTGCCCCACGCCGGTTTTCAAGACCGGTGCCTTAAACCGCTCGGCCATCCCTCCAGGATCGAATCCGAAGCCTTGGGCTATCTGAAGGATGCGACCTTATTTGCGCGCTTTAGCCCGTCGCAAGTTGCGACGTCAACCACAACAAGCAGACTGAAAAGCAATAAAGCTGCGATAAAGGAAATCCTGCGACTTGCGTTTGAAGGCGTCGCGCTGTAAGGCCCCCCATATTCCACACACGGATATTGGTGTTCGACCGGGAGAAATCCGGCGAAGACCTCCGGTGGCGGCGGAATGTTCCGTTCGTCAAGATCCGTGGAGGTTAAACCGGAAAGGACCAAAAGTATGGCATTGCCAGATTATTCCATGCGTCAGCTGCTCGAAGCAGGCGTGCATTTTGGACACCAGACGCATCGTTGGAATCCGAAAATGGCACCTTACATTTTCGGCGCCCGTAATAATATCCACATCATCGACCTCAGCCAAACAGTGCCGATGCTTGATCAGGCGCTTAAGGTCGTGTCCGATACGGTCGCGCGCGGTGGTCGCGTGCTGTTTGTGGGCACCAAGCGCCAGGCTTCCGATATCGTGGCTGATGCGGCCGAGCGTTCGGCACAGTATTTCGTGAATTCGCGCTGGTTGGGCGGCATGCTCACCAACTGGAAGACGATTTCTCATTCGATCCAGCGTCTTCGCAAGCTCGATGAAATTCTTTCAACCGGCGAAGCCCAGTCGTTCACCAAGAAAGAACGCCTGAACCTCGACCGCGAGCGCGAGAAGCTGAACAAGGCTTTGGGCGGTATCAAGGACATGGGCTCGACCCCGGACCTGATGTTCGTGATCGACACCAACAAGGAAGCGATCGCGATCCAGGAAGCCAAGCGTCTCGGCATCCCGGTGGTTGCAGTCATCGACTCGAACTGCGATCCGGACAAAGTCGATTTCCCGATCCCGGGCAACGACGATGCGCAGCGCGCGATATCGCTTTATTGCGATCTGATCGCCAAGGCGGCGCTCGACGGGATTGCACGCCAACAGGGCTCGATGGGCGTCGACGTCGGTGCATCCGAGGAAACTCCGGTTGAACCGGCTCTGGATGAAGCGCCGGAAGGCGAAGCACCGGCTGCCTGATCCGCATCCCGGTGTCTTTTGCCGGGATTATGATTTCGCCGGCTTGACCGGCCAAAACAGGCGCATCATCGACCCATCGATGGTGCGCCCGCTTGTTTGAGATATGAGAGGTTCGAGATGACGATTTCCGCCGCACAGGTGAAGCAGCTCCGTGATATGACCGGCGCTGGCATGATGGATTGCAAGGCCGCGCTCGCAGAAACCAGCGGTGACCTGGATGCTGCCGTAGATTGGTTGCGCAAGAAGGGTATCGCCAAGGCCGATAAGAAGGCTGGCCGTACGGCAGCCGAAGGTCTCGTCGGCGTCGCCAATGATGCGCTTTCGGGTGTCGTCGTGGAGGTGAATTCGGAGACGGATTTCGCTGCACGTAACGATGCGTTCCAGCAGATCGTCCGCAATGTTGCTCAGGTGGCGCTGGAAACCGGCGGCGAAAGCGAAGAAGTTGCGGCTGCTCGTTATCCGGGCGGCGCCGCAAGCGTCGCGGATACGATCAAGGACGCTGTTGGAACGATCGGCGAGAATATGAGCTTCCGCCGCTCAACCAAATTGTCGGTATCCCAGGGTGCCGTAGCGACTTATGTCCATAACGCGGTGGCCGAAAATCTCGGCAAGATGGGTGTTCTTGTTGCTATTGAAACCGCTGGCGATGCCGAAGCCGCTCGTGGGTTTGCCCGTCAGGTCGCCATGCATGTCGCCGCGACCAATCCGCTCTCACTGAGCGAAAGCGAAATCGATCCTGCTGTCGTTTCCCGCGAGAAGGAAATCTTTTCGGACCAGGCTCGCCAGTCTGGAAAGCCTGAAAACATCATCGAAAAGATGGTGGAAGGCCGGTTGCGCAAGTTCTACGAGGAAGTCGTGCTCTTGAAGCAGGCTTTCGTCTTGAATCCGGATATCACGGTTGAGGCAGCTGTGAAGGAGGCTGAAAAGTCGATCGGTGCGCCAGCCAAGATCACCGGGTTCGTCCGGTTTGCGCTGGGCGAAGGCATTGAACGCGAAGCGAGCGACTTCGCAGCCGAAGTTGCTGCCGCCGTAAAGCAGTAAGGAAAGGTCAATTCCTTTCTTTTTATATTCGTGAACAACTTGAAGGGCATCGCGTGACATCGCGGTGCCCTTCGTGTATCCGCAGGCCGCTTTCTTTTTGCGCCAGCTGCATTGCCTTCAAGGACCGTTCATGCCTGACCAATCTTCCAGATATCGCCGCGTTCTTCTCAAGGCGTCGGGCGAGGCATTGATGGGGAGCCAGACCTTCGGCATCGATGTTTCGGTGGCGGACGGTATTGCTGCCGATATTGCGGAAGCACGTGGTATGGGAGTGGAAGTCGGTGTAGTGATCGGCGGCGGCAACATTTTTCGTGGTGTTGCCGTGGCATCCGCAGGCGGCGATCGGGTGACCGGTGATCACATGGGGATGCTGGCGACGGTGATCAATTCACTGGCGCTGAGAACTTCCCTGGTTAAGATTGGCGTTGATGCGGTCGTGCTGTCTGCAATCGCCATGCCAGAATTGTGCGAGAGCTTTTCCCAGCGCCAAGCCGACGCTTATATGAATCAGGGTAAAGTCGTGATTTTCGCTGGAGGCACTGGCAACCCGTTTTTCACGACCGATTCGGCGGCGGCACTCAGGGCTGCTGAGATTGGCGCGGACGCATTATTCAAAGGGACACAGGTCGATGGCGTGTATTCAGCCGATCCAAAGAAAGTCCCAGACGCCAAGCGCTTCGAGCGCATCAGTCATGCGGAAGTCTTACAACACGATCTTGCAATCATGGATACTGCCGCGATTGCTCTTGCGCGTGAGAACAACATTCCGATAATCGTTTATTCCATTCACGAACAAGGCGGGTTTGGTGCAATTCTGCGCGGCGACGGCCGCTGCACGATTGTTTCCGATTGAACCAGCAACAGGCTTCCAGGAGAGACCGATGAGCAACGGTGCCGATTTTCAAGACATCCAGCGTCGAATGGACGGAGCCATTGCCGCATTTCGCAACGATCTCGCATCCCTGCGAACCGGGCGAGCATCCAGCAATCTTCTGGATCCCATTCAGGTGCCTGCTTATGGGTCAACGGTACCGCTGAATCAGGTTGCGAATGTCACGGTGCCGGAACCTCGCATGATTTCGGTGTCCGTGTGGGATAAGTCGATGGTGAACGCGGTTGACCGCGCTATTCGCGAATCCAATCTTGGTTTCAATCCAATCATGGATGGATCAACTCTGCGTATTCCGCTGCCAGAATTGAACGAGCAGCGCCGCAAGGAGCTCGTGAAGATCGCGCATACCTATGCAGAGAATGCTAGGGTTGCGGCGCGCCACGTTCGCCGTGACGCAATGGACGGCCTCAAGAAGGCTGAAAAAGACGGTGACATCGGACAGGATGATGTTCGCTCTCAATCAGACAAAGTTCAGAAGATAACCGACGATACGATTTCTTCGATTGATAGTCTCTTGTCGGAGAAAGAAGCCGAAATCATGCAGGTTTAAGCCAGATTTCCGGTAAGTATGCAGAGGGGGAAATCTTGGCGCCGGCGCATGTCGCAATCATAATGGATGGCAATGGACGGTGGGCAAAAGCCCGCGGTTTGCCGCGCGCCATGGGCCATCGCGCAGGTGTAGATGCGGTAAGGCAAGTGGTGCGAGACGCACCGGCGCTCGGCATTCGCTGGCTGACGATTTATGCCTTTTCGTCTGAAAACTGGGCCCGACCAGAATCTGAGGTCAGTGACCTCATGGGGTTGCTCAAACTATTCATAAGGCGGGACTTGGCGGAATTGCACCGAAATGGTGTTCGCGTTCGTGTCATTGGCGATCGCCAGGGCTTACGTTCAGATATACGGCGTCTCCTTGATGAAGCGGAAACGCTGACTGAAGAAAACCGGGCCTTCAACTTGGTGATCGCTTTCAACTACGGCGCCCGCGACGAGATTACGCGCGCGGTCAAGAGGTTGGTCAGTGAAGCAACCGACGGGCGGTTGGCAGCAGACGAGGTCAATGAGACGCTCATCGGGCGGATGCTCGACACCACCAGCATTCCCGATCCGGATCTCGTGATCCGCACAAGTGGCGAGATGCGTTTGTCCAATTTCCTTATGTGGCAATGCGCTTATAGCGAACTCGTATTCCTCCCAGTTTACTGGCCAGATTTTTCACGCGTTCATTTGGAAGGTGCCTTGGCGGAGTTCGCGAGCCGTGAAAGGCGATTCGGCGGTCGGCCAACGCGCGAAGTCGCGATATGATTCGTGGTAAAGGCGGCAGCAGCCTCGATTTTCGCCGGCCTCGTCAACTGAACAACCTCACAGTGCGCATCATTTCGGGCCTTATTCTCGGAGGCCTGGTGCTGGCGATCACATATTTCGGCGGCTTCGTTTTCCATCTTATGGTGGCCGGCTTTTCGATGGCTCTCCTTCACGAGTGGCTTTCCATGGCCGGTGCCAGGGTCACGGCCAGAACGAAAAGCACTTTGTGGTTGCTTCTGCTCGTTGCTCTCGTGCCCTTGGTACTGAACCTTCACGCATATATAGTCGTGCCGGTGGCCGCGCTTGCAATCGCATTAGGCATGTTTTTGGAAGTAAAGAGATCGGGTTGGTGGATCGCTTCGGCTCTTCCTTATGCGCTGCTCGCAGCCGTAACTATTGATCAAATCCGGGAAGGGGGAGATTCCGGTCTGGCTGCGGTCGTATTTCTGTTTGCTGTCGTGTGGGCCACCGATAGTTTTGCATATATTTTCGGGCGCTTGATTGGTGGACGCAAGCTTGCCCCGTCGATTTCTCCGGGCAAGACATGGAGTGGCGCTGTCGGAGGTGCTTTGGCTGCGGTGATTATCGGCGCGGGGGCGGGGCGATTGATGGGTATCCAGGCCGGTTTTGCCTTGGCCGTGGCTGCACTTTTCCTGTCTGCATTGTCACAAGCGGGCGATCTCTTCGAGTCCGCTGTCAAGAGACGGTTCGGCGCCAAGGATTCGGGTCGGCTGATTCCCGGTCACGGCGGAGTGATGGATCGCGTAGACGGACTTGTCGCAGCGTCTCTAGCCTTGTACCTCATTGGCATGTTGACGACGGGCGGTATCTACGAACCCTCACGCGGCCTATTCTCAATCCATTGACGCTGAGGATTTCCAAGAGTTTGCTGGATTGCCATCAGTCTGTGATGCGAAGTCCGATGTTTCCGTTTTTGAGGCGTGTGTGGCCGAATTTTTTCAAAATATAGTTGGCTGGGACGGCTTGGTTATCGGCACGCTGGTGCCTTTTCTGTTTGTCCTGCTGGTCGTCGTGTTTGTTCATGAAATGGGCCATTTTCTGGTGGGGCGATGGTGTGGCATCGGCGTTCAGGCGTTTTCCATTGGATTCGGCCCTGAGCTGATCGGATATACTGCAAAAAACGGAACGCGGTGGAAACTCTGCGCAATCCCGCTGGGTGGATATGTTAAATTCGTCGGTGACATGAGCGCCACGAGCGCGCCGGACCCGGATGCCACCGCTGCTTTAAGTGAGGAAGACCGCAAGGTCGCCTTCCACACTCAGCCCGTTTGGAAACGCGCACTAACGGTCGTTGCCGGCCCAGTTTTCAATTTCCTCCTGACGATCATCGTGTTTACCGTGATGTTCGCCAGTTACGGTCGCGCAGTTCTGGACCCTACGGTGGCCGAAGTCCGGACCGGAAGCCCTGCAGCAATTGCAGGCTTGCAGTCCGGAGACCGATTTGTCGCCGTTGACGGCCAAAAGGTAGAAAGCTTTGCGGATGTGCAGCGCATTGTATCCGGCCGCGCAGGCGATACACTGTCCTTCGCCATCGAACGAGATGGAGAAAGGTTGATTGTCACCGCAGTTCCTGAGCTTGTCGAGCAAAACGATGCTTTGGGCAATGTCATTCGAACAGGCGTCATTGGAGTAGTGACCAACCAGACAGTTGGTCAGGGTCGGGTTGTCACCTACTCACCCTTGCAAGCCGTAGAGCAGGGAGTGCTGGAAACTGGTTATATAATCACCAGAACCGGTCAATTCTTGCAACGGTTTGTTGTTGGCCGTGAAGACAAATGCCAGTTAGGTGGGCCAGTTAAAATCGCCGAAATGTCCGGCCAAGCGGCGAAATTGGGCTTCCAGTGGCTCGTGCAGCTTGCAGCGCTCTTGTCGGTGGGGATCGGGATTCTGAACCTGTTGCCTATCCCGCCACTGGACGGGGGCCATCTGCTCTTTTACGGAATGGAGGCCGCACTCAGGAGGCCCGTGTCGGAACGGGTCCTGGATGCCGTTTATCGCGTAGGGATGATAGCGGTTTTGGCATTTATGGGATTCGTTTTCTGGAACGATTTGTTCGGATGCTGAGCCGCAGGGAATTGCACAACGACGGAAATTGACCAAGCATTTACCATAAAGCCGATTATGCGTGGCGATGAGGACACGCTCGGTCCGATTAGTAAATGCACTTTAACCAGATGCCTTGCGTATAGGAAAAATACGGCTATGACGATTGCGGGACCAACTGCGATTGCCGGATTTCTCGCTGTGGGGACTACGAGAGTAAAAGGTTTAAGGGCCCGATGAAGCCAGTTTTTCGTTTCAAAAGCGCCGTGTCTGCTGTGGCATTGTCGGCTGCTGTCGTCGCTCCTGGTGCATTTGTCGCCCAGATGAGCATGATTTCGGTTGCAGAAGCTGCTGTTGTCAGTCGCATTGATGTGCGCGGTAATCAGCGTGTGGACGCCGCGACGGTGCGTAGTTACCTTGGCATTGCGCCTGGCAAACAGTTTTCAAACGCGGATATCGACGAGGCGGTCAAGCGCCTGTTTGATACCGGACTTTTTTCGGATGTGCGGATCAATCAAGCCGGCGGTGCGCTGGTCGTTCAAGTATCCGAATATCAGATCGTCAATCAGGTTCTGTTTCAGGGCAACAGCAAGCTGAAGGATGAGCAGCTCATCCAAGGTGTTCAGACGAAGTCCCGTAGCGGCTATTCAAAAGCGACCGTTGATGCTGATGTGGAAGCGCTTCGTGGTGCCTACCGACAAATCGGCCGTGATGAAGCCAGCGTAAACGCTCAGATCGTCGATGTCGGGCAGAATCGCGTAAACGTGGTTTTTGAGATCAACGAAGGTGATCGCACAAAAATCGGAGACGTGAATTTCGTTGGCAACAGCGCTTTCCCAAGCCGGCGTTTGCGCGATGTAGTGTCGACACGAGAATCGAATTTCCTGTCTTTCCTGACGCGTAATGACGTTTATGACGAGAACAAGATGCGCGCTGACGAAGAAGCGCTGCGTCGTTTTTATTACAATCGTGGCTATGCTGATTTCCAGGTCGTTTCATCGAACGCCGTTCTGGACCCATCCAGCAATGAGTACACAGTAACGTTCACTGTGGACGAAGGCGAGCGATATACGTTTGGTGATGTCACCATCGATTCGGCTATTCCAGATGTCGATACTGCCTCCCTTCAGTCACTTGTGGAGACCCGGTCGGGGTCGACCTACAACGCCAAGGATGTCGAAGACACTGTAATCGGGCTGACGGAGCGTCTAGCGGGTAGTGGCTATGCGTTTGCGCAGGTGACGCCGCAGGGTGATCGTGATTTCAACAATCGCACCATCTCAGTCGCGTATTCGGTGGATCAGGGCGCACGCACCTATGTTGAGCGCATTGAAATCCGTGGCAACGAGCGTACCCGAGATTACGTTATTCGTCGTGAATTCGATGTGTCGGAGGGCGATGCCTTCAATCAGATATTGATTCAGCGCGCAAAGCGTCGGCTTGAGGCGCTGGATTTCTTTAGCAGTGTGAACATTTCCACTGCGCCGGGATCGCAGCCTGATCAGGTTATTCTGGTAGTCGATGTCATCGAGAAGGCTACGGGTGAATTCTCTATTGGTGGCGGTTACACCACCGGCGGATCTACTGGCGGTGGCCCGACTGCAGAGGGTTCGATCTCTGAGAAGAACTTTCTTGGCCGGGGCCAATTCGTGAGACTTGGAATCGGTGTCGGTAAGAATACGCGCGACTACAACCTGTCGTTCACCGAACCATACTTCCTTGGCCGTCGCATTTCGGCCGGTTTCGATATTTTCCGTCAAACCCGCGAATATGATAACGAGTATGAGAGCGAGTTGGATGGAGCGACGGTTCGCTTCGGCCTACCGATTACCGAGTCACTGGGTGCGCAGGTGGCTTACAATCTGACGCGTGAGAAGTATGAGTACATCGACGACTGCAGGAAGGACGACGGCTCCTTCGATGCGAGCTGCGATATTGCGCCTCAGGTAGTTGAAGCCATTACGAACCAGACGCCTTGGGTCAAATCTTCTGTTAGCGGTAGTCTGACTTACAACACGATTGACGATCAAAAGAACCCTCATAGCGGTATCTTTGCGACAACTGCGGTTGAGGTTGCCGGCCTGGGTGGTGATGCCGAGTGGGTGAAGTTCACAGGTCGTGGCAGTTATTACCACACGCTTTCTGAAGAGATGGATATTGTCGGTTTGGTGTCAGTCGGCGCTGGCCATGTCGCCAGTTACGGTCAGGATTTGCGTGTTTTCGATTATTTCCGCGGAAATGATCGGATGATCCGCGGTTTCGATTATGACGGCTTCGGTCCCTATGATTTGAACACCGAGAAACATCTTGGCGGTTCGACCTATTTCAACGGTAGCGTCGAAGCTCAGTTCCCATTCCCGATCCTCCCGCAAAGCTTCGGTCTCAAGGGCGCAGTGTTCGCTGATGCGGCGACGCTCTATGGCAACAAACTTTTTGATGCCGGTGGCACGGATATGGAATGGCGCGCCTCCGTCGGCGCGTCGTTGATCTGGGCATCGCCGTTCGGTCCGTTGCGCGTGGATTATGCGCATCCGCTCAAGAAAGAGACGGGCGACGAGGTCCAGGAATTCAACTTCGGCATTTCGACGAAGTTCTGATGTAGTCTTTCCGGCCCGGTCAGGGCCGGATGGTGGTTT
>JAFAGL010000287.1 GCA_023422735.1 Pseudomonadota bacterium | reverse complement strand
GGCGCAAGTTTGCCGGTGCGGCCAACATTGATATCGATCGCCAGAACCCTCGTCGTAGCACGTTCGGCAGGGAATTTATGTGCGATCGCCCAGCGCGGACTGCGGGAAACGAAGCCCAGCATGCGCTGCTGTTCGAGATCATCAACCTTGTAAACAACCCCATCAATATCATAGCCTAAGCCCGAGCGTTGTTCTTCGATCAAATTGTAGTGGTCGAGCAGCCCTTGAACGCTTTCAAAACGTTGCATCAGCGCATCTTTGGCGCCACCATGCGGCGCCAGATTTGTCGCGAATCCCATCCCACCTAGCGCTTCCACGACGTCCATTTGCGTGTGACCGGGTAATTCGCTCGCCTCGCCCCAAGCATAAGCGAAAAAGCGCAATGGTCGCGATCGGGTAATTTCAGGATTCTTCTGACGCAGCGAACCAGCGGCCGCATTACGCGGATTGGCGAATTGCCGGGCCGCGGGCATAGCCTTGTGTTCCGGCGCTTCGGAGTCGGACAGCTCTGGTTCGATATTGTCTGCGACAGGTTCGCACCCTGCTGCCAGCCGCTCGTTCAACGCCGCAAAATCGGCGTGGCTCATGTAAACCTCTC
Source organism: Pseudomonadota bacterium (assembly GCA_023422735.1). Taxonomy (GTDB): domain Bacteria; phylum Pseudomonadota; class Alphaproteobacteria; order Rhizobiales; family Rhizobiaceae; genus Tianweitania. Next base: position 7,716 of record JAFAGL010000287.1, on the reverse strand, counting down.
CACGAACCTCCAGAACATCCGGCTTCCAGCCATGCAGACGATGCGGAACATCCTCAATCGTAAGGGCGTTGGCCGTGACATCCTCACCGATGGCGCCGTCTCCACGCGTTGCGGCGCGAACCAGTTGGCCTTTCTCATACCGCAACGAAAGCGACAGTCCGTCGATCTTGGGCTCAGCCGTGATCCCAAGCCGCGCACTTTCGTTCAAACCCAGGAAGCGCCGCACGCGACGGGCGAAATCCGCGACATCCTCATCCACGAAGGCATTGTCGAGCGACAGCATGGGCACTGCGTGTGCAACCTTTGTGAACCGTCCGGAGGCCGGCGGGCCGACCCTTCTGGATGGTGAATCTTCACGGATGAGATGCGGGAAAGCCCGTTCAATGGCGAGATTGCGTCGGCGCAGGACGTCATACTCGGAATCCGAAATCGTCGGCGCATCTTCGGCATGATAGCGCTGGTCGTGCTGGCTGATTTCCGTGGCCAGGCTGGCCAAAGCCTCGGCGGCTTCCGTGTCGCTCAATTCACCCACGGGCTTTTCGGATTGTGCCATGCCGTTACGCCTCACGCCTCTTTACCGGGCGACTTTTGCATCGCTTATGCTTTCGGCTCAAGATGGCACTGTCAGGAGGGTTGGGAAGTCCCCGCCAAAAGCATCTCTGCAGCAGCACGGGCTTCTTCCGTCACCACAGCGCCCGAAAGCATGCGAGCGATCTCTTCCTTGCGCGCCCTGCGATCAATCGAGGCAATAGCCGTTGAAACATGATCGGAAGCGCCGGATTTCGTAATCAGATAGTGAATGTCCGCCCGTGCTGCGACCTGCGGCGCATGTGTTACTGACAGAACCTGAACCCGCTGCGAAAGGCGCGATAATCTTTGTCCGATAGCGTCAGCCACCGCGCCGCCAACACCCGTATCGATTTCGTCGAACACGAGCGTCGGGGCTGAACCCTTGTCGGCAAGCGCGACTTTCAAAGCGAGAAGGAAGCGGGAGAGTTCGCCACCGGATGCAACTTTCATGATAGGCCCAGCACGGGTCCCGGGATTGGTGCGAACCCAGAATTCGATCTGGTCGTTGCCATCTTCGCCGCGTAACTCCGTGTCTGTTGACAATTCAACGAGAAACTCCGCGCGCTCGAGCTTCAAGGCGGGAAGTTCATCCATCACGGCTTTGACCAGATGGGTTGCTGTAGCTTTGCGCAGCGATGTTAGTTCTGCCGCGCGCATATCGTAAATCTGTTGGGCTTCAAGCGCTTCGATTTCGAGCGCAGCGAGCCGTTCAGCGCCTGCATCCAGATCGGCAAGATCCGCAACCATCTTGTCGCGCAGCTTTGCAAGATCGTCGACCGGTACGTTGAATTTGCGCCCGGCCGCGCGCATCGAAAACAAGCGTTCTTCGGATTGCTCCAACACGGCTGGATCATATTCGCTCGCGCGCAAGGCGGCTTCGACGCTGGATTGTGCACCATCCAACGATAGCAGTGCTTCGTCCAGCGAGGTGATGATCTCGTCCAGCAAGCCCGGCACCTCGGGCGCTTTGCGTTGCAAGCGTCTTAAAAGGCTCGAAAGCTGTGGTACCACTGAGTTCCCGCCCGACAGAACTTCCTGAGCGTCCGAAATTTCAGTCGCAATTTTTTCGGCATGCATCATTGCCGTGCGTATAGCTGCAAGCGATTCTTCTTCGCCCGGCTGCGGGTCGAGATCGGCCAACTCCTTCACCGCACTGCGCAAGAACTCGCCTTCCCGTTCGGCAGCTTCCACCTTCGCGCGGCGCTGCCTCAACGCCTGTTCGGCAGCGCGCCATGCGTGCCATGCCTGAGCCAGAGCTTTCGTGTGGACAAGATGGCCGCCGAATGAATCGAGGATCGTGCGATGCGCCGCCGGATCCACCAGCGCCCGATCGTCGTGCTGTCCGTGTATTTCCACCAGCAAGCGTCCGAGTTGGCGCATCAAACCGGCGCTGACCGGCTGATCGTTGATGAAACCGCGCGTTCGCCCGTCAACGGTCTGTATGCGCCGCATCAGGATTTCGCTACCTTCATCATCGACTGCGTTTTCGGCGAGAAAACTGCGTGCGACGTGATTGAGCGGAACATCGAAGCTGGCCGTCACCTGCCCTTGGCTAACCCCTTGGCGCACCAGTGCCCCATCGCCCCGCGCTCCCAGCGCGAGCGATAAGGAATCCAACAGAATCGATTTGCCGGCACCCGTTTCTCCGGTCAGAACGGAGAGGCCGGCCGTCAGGTCGATCTCAAGGCGTTCGATCAGGACAATGTCGCGGATGGAAAGATGCGTTAGCATCAGACGCGATTAACTGCCGGTCAGAGCAGATCCGACCTTCGCCAGCCACGAGCCAGGGTTGGTGCGTGGCTCCAAACCGCCGGATTGCAGAAGCGCGTAGGAATCCTTGTACCACTGGCTGTCAGGATAATTCTGTCCGAGCGCAGCCGCTGCCGATTGCGCTTCGCTGGCCAAGCCCATTGCGTAATAGGTTTCGGTCAACCGCGCGAGCGCTTCTTCCACATGGCGGGTATTGCCATAAACTTCCACGACATAACGGAAGCGCTTGGCCGCTGCGATATATTCACGGCGTTCGAGATAGTAGCGCCCGACCTGCATTTCTTTACCGGCGAGTTGATCGCGGGCAAAGCGGATCTTGGCCTGAGCATCCTCGACATATTCCGAATCTGGCCAGCGCTGAACGACCTCTTCCATAGCCTCGACCGCGCGGCGCGATTCCTTCTGGTCCTGCGTTACGTCCTTGATCTGGCGGAAATAGGCGAGGCCGACAATGTACTGCGCGTAAGCCGCATCTTCGGACGAGGGATAGAGCTGCACATAGCGCTTACCCTGATTGATCGCGTCCTGATATTTGCCTTGGCGGTAATTCGCGAAGGCGCCCATCACCATGGATTTGCGCGCATATTCCGAATAGGGGTGCTGCCGATCCACGGCTTCGAACTTCTTGCTCGCCTCGCCAAGGCGACCGGAATTCAGGTTTGCAAGGCCTTGATTGTAAAGCTGGTCAGCTGGTTCCGTTTGCTCGACATAAGTCGCGAGATCTATATCGTCGTTCGAAGCGCAGGCACCAAGGCTGAGCGGAAGGATTACCAGTCCGCTCACAACCGCAATCTTGCGCGCTGTCATCGTTCGGAAGGTTGAAACGGCCATCAAACACCCCTCTCCGCATTCAAGCTTTTATGCGGATCCTGCTGCCCGCCATAAACTATATCGCCCGTGAGGAGCAACGCTATGTTGCCGCAATGGTGCAAATTTGTGGCAGGAAAACGCGTACCCACGCAGGAAACGCGCTCTCGTCACTTATTACGGTGGAAAACGGATTAAATGTTCCAAGGCGCGAAAACGGGCGCATTGACTGCGACCATTTCGATGGAACGACCGCGCTCGCGACGCGTAGTCTCGACGATCTCAAAGGCAGAATGATCCGACAACAAGGCTCGCAATACCGCCGCGTTTAGCCTATGGCCGCCGCGATACGAGCGGAAATTGCCGAGAAAGCGTGCGCCGGCCAAAGCGAGATCACCCATGGCGTCCAGCATTTTGTGACGAACGAATTCGTTCGGATACCTCAATCCGCCTAGATTGACGATCCGGCCATCTTCACCGATCACCACTGAATTTTCGAGCGAGGAACCGAGCGCATAACCGGCAGCCCACAAGCGTTCGACATCCTTCATGAAGCCAAATGTGCGTGCACGCGAAATTTCTTCGCGGAAGAAATCGCTTTCCAGCGGTGCAGAAAATGACTGGCGACCGATCGCAGCATCCGCGAAATCGATTTCGACCTCGAAACGGGTTCCAGCGTAGGGATGGAACTCAGCCCAAGAAGCGCCGTGTTCGATCCGAATTGGCTTCAAAACGCGTATATAGCGACGCGAAGCGTTCTGTTCTTCAAGGCCGGCCCGCTGGAAAGCCTCAACAAACGGTGCGGCACTTCCGTCAAGGATCGGAGCTTCCGTCCCGTCCATCTCGATCGAGACATTGTCGATCCCCATCGCATACAAGGCCGCCATCACATGTTCGACGGTAGCCACATGCAGACCGTTGGGATTGCCCAAGACAGTGCACAAATCGGTGGACCCGACTTCAGAAAAAAGCGCCCTAATTTCGCCAGTTTGGCCATTAGCCTCTGAAACAGTAAAGGTGATTCCGGTATCAGGATCGGCCGGGCCGAAATGCATCGACACAGGTTTGCCACTGTGAACGCCTACGCCCGACAAGGAGACGTTTGTTTTCAGGGTGATTTGACGATCACTCATCTGTGCGGTCATAGGTAGTCCAGTCTACGAATTCTCAGAAATCGATGCCTTACCCTTTGGTGGATCATGGAATCGATCCGGGCCGCATCTGCGTTGTGCCTAAGATATGTTCCTGGGGCTCACGAACAAAATCACCAATTCTTACTTCTTGTTACGAGATCCGATCAGTCGGCTAAGCGTTAAAATATTGTAAAGAATGAACAAAAGAAGAAAAGGCGGACACGTGGTGCCCGCCCTTTCTTCAGATTACGAACCGGTTCGGGTTCAGTTTGCTTGGCGACGCAGGAAGGCCGGGATCTCGAGATGATCTTCCTCCTGCGCCACGCGCGGCTGGGCAGCCACGCGGCCATGATCATCAAGCTGTCCACGACGCGGTGCATACATGCTCGCATCTTGCGGGTTCGCACGCGGCTGGGGCTGCTGCGGCTGCGCTTCACGCAGGCGCGGTTCGCGTGGTTGCGCCGGCTGCAATCGGGCCGGCTCTTCATCGCGGCGCGACAAGCCGGTGGTGAGGCGCTTCAACAAGCCCATCGGGCCGCGATCTTCAGCGTCGCTGGCGCGAGCTGCGTGGTCCATTTCAGCGCGCACAACTGGCGGGAAATCTTCCACGCGAGGCATACGAACCGGAGTCTGTGCCGCCTGGGCTTGCTGAACAGGAGCCTGCTGCACAGGTACTTGGTGCTGCGGCTGCGGTGCCGAAGGACGCATTTCAGGCTGGGCAGCGGCCGGGAACAGCTTGCTTACCGGGCGAAAGTCATCCGCCGGATGGGTGGCCTCCTGTTGCCGCTGCTGAGCATCCTGCTGCGCATCGGCCATGCGCATGGCCTCGTTGACCGGATCGATCGCAGCGCGAACCGGTTGTTCCTGCGGCTGCTGGCCGCTCGAAATCTGCGGCTTCTGGGCAGTCGGCTTCATCGGCTGACGCGTGTTCACGGCAGGCGCTGCGAAATCGCTGGCGGCCTTATCGATACCCGTTGCAACCACCGAAACGCGGATAACGCCTTCGAGTTCTTCGTCGAAGGTTGCACCGAGAATGATGTTGGCATCCTGATCGACTTCTTCGCGAATGCGTGTTGCCGCTTCATCCACTTCGAACAGGGTCAAGTCGCGACCGCCGGTGATGGAGATCAGCAGGCCCCTTGCGCCCTTCATCGAGCTTTCGTCGAGCAGCGGATTGGCGATTGCGGCTTCGGCGGCAGCCATTGCACGGCCCTCACCCGAAGCTTCGCCCGTGCCCATCATGGCTTTGCCCATTTCACGCATCACCGAACGAACATCGGCGAAGTCGAGGTTGATCAGACCTTCCTTGACCATAAGGTCGGTGATGCAGGCAACGCCCGAATACAGAACCTGATCGGCCATGGAGAAAGCATCGGCGAACGTCGTCTTGTCATTCGCAATGCGGAAAAGATTCTGGTTCGGGATCACGATCAGCGTGTCGACGCATTTCTGCAATTCCTCGATACCGGTATCGGCCGTTTTCATGCGGCGACCGCCTTCGAAGTGGAAAGGCTTGGTCACGACGCCAACGGTCAAAATGCCCTTTTCACGCGCGGCGCGCGCCACGACGGGGGCAGCCCCGGTACCGGTACCGCCGCCCATGCCGGCGGTCACAAAGCACATATGCGTATTGGAAAGGTGATCGACGATTTCATCGATGCATTCTTCTGCGGCCGCACGCCCGACTTCAGGCTGCGATCCCGCACCAAGGCCCTCGGTCACATTCGCGCCAAGCTGAATCAGGCGCTCTGCCTTTGAGGTCGTTAGCGCTTGCGCATCCGTATTCGCAACAACGAATTCAACGCCACGCAGGCCGGCCGTGATCATGTTATTGACGGCGTTGCCGCCACCGCCACCGACGCCGAACACCGTGATCCGGGGCTTCAATTCGGTGATGTCCGGCCTTTGAAGGTTGATGGTCATTTTGGTAGTCCTTTTCGCCTTTTCTTGCCGCTTCGCCGCCGCGGCTGCCATGAGGGCCGCAACCCCCGCCAAACTCTAAAAACTGTCTCGCAACCACTGACTCATGCGACTGAACCGACCGCCAGTACCGGTCAGCCTTTGCGTTACTCCACCCGTAAACTGCCCCACTTCGAACTCCGCAACCTGTGGGTAAATCAGCAATCCGACTGCCGTAGCGAAAGCGGGGCCCTTCGCCGCTTCAGGCAACCCGGCAACGCCCAGCGGGCGACCGATGCGAACCTGACGTCCGAGAATTCGCCGGGCGGCTTCGGCAATGCCTTGCAATTGCGCGCCACCACCGGTGAGCACAACACGTTTGCCGGCCAGATGACCGCTGCCCGATTGATTGAGGCGATCGCGAACGATTTCGAGCGTTTCCTCCACGCGAGCCCGGATAATCCGGTTCATGGCAGCGCGCGGAATCTGCATCCCGCCTTCATCGGGTTCGCTACCGATGGGCTGCACAGTCACCACATCCTGGGTGTCGCCAACTGCCGGGAGCGCCGTACCGTGCATGACCTTCATGCGTTCTGCATCATCCATAGCTGTGGAAAGGCCGCGGGCCAGATCCATCGTGACATGCGAACCGCCGATCGGAATTGACGAGGCGTAAACCATCTTCCCGGAAAAGAAGACAGACATCGTGGTGGTTCCCGCACCCACGTCGATACAAGCCGAGCCCATTTCGCCTTCGTCATCCACCAGGGCCGAAAGACCGCTGGCATAAGGCGTAGCAACCAATCGTTCCACCGAAAGATGTGCCCGGTTGATGCAAAGTTCGAGATTGCGCAACGGCGCTGCATCGGCGGTCAGCACATGCATGTCGACACCCAGGGCATCGCCCACCATGCCGCGCGGATCCTGGATGCCGCGCTCGGTGTCGAGCAAGAATCCAACAGGCAGAGTGTGCACGACCTGACGTTCGTGACGCAAAGCCTGTCTTGCGCCCGCCTGTAAAACGCGACGCACATCGCCCTCATCAGCTTCATGGCCACCCAGATTGACAGTCGCGGTGGCAGCTTCACTTTTAAGGCGGCCCGCAGACACGTTAACGATCAAGGAATCGATGGTCAGTCCAGCCATCCGCTCTGCTGCATCAACGGCAAGTCGGATAGCCTGTTCGGCACGGTCGAGATCGACGATCACGCCCGACTTCACGCCGCGCGATTTCTGATGCCCTATGCCTAGAACCTGGATGCGGTGCGTGCGACCGCGCAGTTGCTGGCTTTCTTCGCGTGGCTTGAGCTTCGCGATAATGCAACAAATCTTGTGCGATCCAATGTCCAGCACTGAAACGATGCCTGACCGCTTCGTGCTGCTCTCAGAATGCCCACCTAGCCAGCTCATATTGACCGCCCCGCTCTTTTCGCGGCCTTCTTTTCCGCTTCGAGTTGCGCTGTGCGCCGTTCAACGGCACCCGGCGTCAGTTCGACAATCACCCGTTCGGCAAGGCGCATGTCGACCGCTGCGATAT
>JAFAGL010000240.1 GCA_023422735.1 Pseudomonadota bacterium | reverse complement strand
GTTGCCAACGCGCGTCCGGATGTCGTCGAAGCCGAACGTGAGAAAAAGATTGCGCTGTCGCAAGAGGTAGAAAAGTTGACCGCGGCCCTCGAAAGGGTTCAGAACAAATAATGCGAGTTGGCGAATGATTGAGCATGAAAAGCTCACTCATTCGCCATTCTGCGACAGAATTATCCGATCGCCCTCATGACCTCGGAGGCGGGGTCGCTAAAACAACGGACCTAGAATTATGCCAGCATATCGCTCCCGCACCACCACCCACGGACGCAACATGGCCGGTGCTCGCGGCCTTTGGCGCGCGACGGGCATGAAGGACAGCGATTTCGGCAAGCCGATCATTGCCATCGTCAATTCCTTCACGCAATTCGTGCCGGGGCATGTCCATCTCAAGGATCTTGGGCAGCTGGTGGCGCGTGAGGTCGAGGCGGCTGGCGGCGTGGCCAAGGAATTCAATACGATTGCGGTCGATGATGGCATCGCCATGGGCCATGACGGCATGTTGTATTCGCTACCGTCGCGCGAACTGATCGCCGACTCGGTCGAATATATGGTCAATGCGCATTGCGCCGATGCCATGGTCTGCATTTCCAATTGCGACAAGATCACGCCCGGCATGTTGATGGCTGCCATGCGCCTCAATATTCCCGCGGTCTTTGTTTCCGGTGGCCCGATGGAAGCCGGCAAGGTGACCTTGCAGGGCAAGGAGCACGCGCTCGATCTGGTGGATGCGATGGTTGCAGCTGCCGATGATCGCGTTTCCGACGAGGATGTGCAGGTCATCGAGCGTTCGGCCTGCCCGACCTGCGGGTCGTGCTCGGGCATGTTCACAGCCAATTCCATGAATTGCTTGACGGAGGCTCTTGGTCTTTCATTACCCGGCAATGGCTCGACCCTGGCCACTCATGCGGACCGCAAGCGTTTGTTTGTCGAAGCCGGGCATCTGATCGTTGATCTCGCCCAGCGCTATTATGAACAGGATGACGACAGCGTGTTGCCGCGCAATGTCGCCAATCGCAAGGCGTTTGAAAACGCCATGGCGCTCGATATTGCCATGGGTGGCTCGACAAATACGGTGCTGCACATCCTGGCCGCTGCGATCGAAGGCGGCATCGATTTCAACATGGATCATATCGACGAGTTGTCGCGGCGGGTTCCGGTTCTGTGCAAGGTCGCACCCGCCAAGAATGATGTTCACATGGAAGACGTCCATCGCGCCGGTGGCATCATGGCCATTCTCGGTGGGCTGGAAAAGGCCGGACTCATTCACCGCGATAGTCCCACCGTCCATACGGCGACGATTGGCGAAGCGATCGACCGCTGGGACATTGCGCGCAATCCTGCCGAGAACGTGCAGAAATTCTTCAAGGCTGCGCCTGGCGGCATTCCGACACAGGTCGCCTTCAGCCAGGAACAGCGCTGGAAAGAGCTGGACATTGATCGCGAAAAGGGCGTCATCCGTGATCATGCCCATCCATTCTCCAAGGATGGCGGTCTGGCTGTCCTGAAGGGCAATATCGCGCTTGATGGCTGCGTCGTGAAAACGGCCGGTGTCGATGATTCAATCCTGAAATTCACCGGTCCTGCGAAAGTCTATGAAAGCCAGGATGCAGCGGTGAAAGGTATTCTCGGAAATGAGGTCAAGGCAGGCGATGTCGTGGTCATCATTTATGAAGGCCCGCGCGGCGGTCCCGGCATGCAGGAAATGCTTTATCCGACAAGCTATCTGAAATCCAAGGGCCTGGGTGCAGCTTGCGCTTTGCTTACGGACGGACGATTCTCAGGTGGCACGTCCGGCCTCTCAATTGGTCACGTTTCGCCGGAAGCGGCCGAAGGCGGCTTGATCGGCCTGGTGCGCGACGGCGATGTGATCGCGATCGATATTCCCAATCGTACGATCGAACTTCAGGTCGACCCGATCGAGCTGGACAAGCGCCGTGCCGCGCAAAACGACTTTGGCTGGAAGCCTTCGCAGAAGCGCAAGCGCAATGTAACGCCTGCCTTGCGTGCTTACGCGCATTTCGCGACCAGTGCCGCGAAGGGCGCCGTCCGGCACATCCCGGAAGACTAAGTCAAGCACAGCAATTACAAGGAGCCGCAGCGATGCGGCTCTTTTGCTTTCTGCACTCTTAATCTGATGCGTCGATCTCGTTGCGATTCCGCAACACTCCTTTGACCAGAGGTCGTCTATACATCGCGCCGGGGATCACACGCCCACATCCTGCCATAAACCCGGCGCACCTCGAAGGCTCTTCGATCGCGCGAAGGGGGCTTGGCCCGGTCGACGTAAGCTGCATGTTGCAGCCGGGGTAGGTATGGACGCATTGAGAGTAAACAGTTCAGGTTTGCTGCTGTCGGATAGCCGGGGGGCTTTTATCCGCACATGCGCATCAACGAGAGTGCGGCGGGACGCTGTCATGCGGCGTCATTTAACCGCCAGGCGCAGCATGTCGCGCGCAGCGCTCTTTGCGACAGTCATGCTTTGCGGGTTCCTGCCCTGCATCAACGCGGCCCGCGCGCTTGATGAAAAGCGAGTCGTGGAACCGGGCTCCAGCCCTTGGGCGGTCTTCAAGTTCGGTTACAGCGCTTATAAGAACGGCCACAAGGATCAAGCCGTCGAAGCCTATCGTTATGCCGCCGAGAATGGTCAGATCGGTGCGCAATGGAAATTGGCGCGCATGTATGCCGAAGGCGATGGTGTCGGGCGCGACGATTACCAGGCCTTCCGGTTCTTCTCCGAAATCGCGCGTCAGGAAATCGAACCGGGCCGTCCGGAAGATACGTATATTTCCGATGCACTGGTCGCTTTGGGCCGCTATCTGAAAAGCGGCATTCCGGGTAGTCCGATTTCCGCCGACCCTGCAGCCGCGAGCGATTATTACATGCGGGCCGCAGCGACCTATCGCAATGCGGATGCGCAGTTCGAGGTCGGCAAGATGTATCTCAATGGCGACGGCGTTCGCGCCAATGTCCGTCAGGCGGGACGCTGGCTTCAGCTCGCTGCCGAAAAGGGCCATGCCGGAGCTCAGGCCACTCTCGGAAATCTGTTGTTTCACTCAGGCAAAGTCACCCGCGGTCTGGCCATGATGACGGTTGCCCTTGAGCGGGCGAACCCGACCGATCAACCTTGGATTCGGGGAATGCAGGAAGAGGCATTTGCTGTGGCCAACGAGAAGGATCGGCGCGGTGCGATCCTGATGGCGCAGGATATCCTTTCCAACGCATCAAGATAGGCAAAAGAGCGGATTAAAATCCGCACTTTTGAATTTTTCACGTTGCCAAATCGATATTACGCGTCGCCAAATACCCGTTTAAAGACCGTATCGACGTGTTTTGTGTGGTATCCGAGGTCGAACTTCTCGCGGATTTCATCCTCGCTCAAAGCCGCGCGCACCTCATCGTCGGCCAGAAGTTCTTTAAGAAAATCAGCGCCTTGTTCCCAAACCTTCATCGCATTGCGCTGAACGAGGCGGTAGCTGTCCTCGCGTGAGACACCGGCTTGCGTTAAAGCCAGGAGAACTCGCTGGCTCATCACCAAGCCTTTGAATTTGTTCATGTTTTTCAACATGTTTTCGGGATAGATCACCAGCTTTTCGATGACGCCGGCAAGCCGGTTCAGCGCGAAGTTCAGCGTGATCGTCGTGTCCGGCCCAATGGCCCGTTCAACGCTGGAATGTGAAATATCCCTTTCATGCCAAAGGGTTACGTTCTCCAGCGCGGGCGTAACAGACATCCGGACCAGGCGCGCGAGGCCGGTCAGATTTTCGGTCAACACGGGATTGCGCTTGTGCGGCATCGCGGACGAGCCTTTCTGGCCGGGAGAGAAAAACTCTTCCGCTTCAAGGACTTCCGTGCGCTGCATATGACGAATTTCGGTCGCCACGTTCTCGATTGACGAGGCAATTACGCCCAACGTCGCAAAATACATGGCATGCCGGTCGCGAGGGATCACCTGGGTGGACACCGTTTCGGCATTTAATCCAAGCTTTTCAGCTACATGCTCCTCGACCTTCGGGTCAATATTGGCAAACGTTCCGACAGCCCCTGAAATCGCACAGGTTGCGATTTCTTCGCGAGCCGCTAACAACCTGTTTTTGTTGCGTTTCATCTCCGCATAGAACCGCGCAAATGTGAGGCCCATTGTCGTCGGTTCGGCATGAATGCCGTGGCTGCGGCCGATGCGCACCGTATCCTTG
>JAFAGL010000239.1 GCA_023422735.1 Pseudomonadota bacterium | reverse complement strand
GCCAAAGTCGATTTCGTGGATCAGACCCATCATCGTTCCTCCTCCCTATTCAGCCGCGACCGGCAGCGCCTGCGGCCGAAAATCATCGGGAAAATGCGTCAACGCGCTCATCACCGGATAGGGCGTGGAACCGCCGAGTGCGCAGAGCGAGCCGAACTTCATCGTGTTGCAAAGGTCCTCGACCAGCGCGAGGTTCCGTTCGGGCTCGATGCCCGCGCGCACTTTATCCAGAGTTTCCACGCCGCGGGTCGAGCCGATGCGGCAGGGTGTGCACTTGCCGCAGCTTTCGACCGCGCAGAATTCCATGGCGAACCGCGCCTGGTTCAGCATGTCGGCGGTGTCGTCGAACACGACGATGCCGGCATGGCCGATCAGCCCGCCTTTGGCTGCAAAGGCTTCATAGTCGAATTGCGTGTCGAACAGGCTCTGCGGGAAGTAAGCGCCAAGCGGGCCGCCGACCTGTACGGCCTTGATCGGCCGGCCGGTTGCGGTGCCGCCGGCGATGTCGTTGACGATTTCGCCCAGCGTCAAACCGAAAGCGGCTTCAAACAACCCGCCATAACGGACATTGCCGGCGATCTGGATGGGGATCGTGCCGCGTGAGCGGCCCATGCCGAAGTCGCGGTAGAAGGCACCGCCTTTGTTCAGGATGATCGGCACGGAAGCCAGCGAGATCAAGTTATTGATGACCGTGGGCTTGCCGAACAGCCCTTCGATCGCCGGTAGCGGCGGTTTGGCCCGCACCACGCCGCGCTTGCCTTCGAGGCTGTTCAACAGTGCCGTTTCCTCGCCGCAGACATAAGCGCCTGCGCCGACGCGCACCTCCATGTCGAACATGTTGGGCGAACCCAGCACGTTCCAGCCAAGCAGACCGGCCTTGCGGGCAATCAGGATCGCTTCATTCATGACCTTGATCGCTTCGGGATATTCCGAACGGATATAAATATAGCCTTGGGTCGCGCCGGTCGCGATGCCCGCAATCGCCATGCCCTCGATCAACAGGAAGGGATCGCCTTCCATGATCATGCGATCGGCGAAAGTGCCGCTGTCGCCTTCGTCGGCATTGCAAACGATATATTTCTGCGTGGCCTGCGTATCATGCACCGTTTGCCATTTGATGCCCGTCGGGAAGCCCGCGCCGCCCCGCCCGCGCAAACCGGATTCGGTGACTTGCGCAATGATTTCCACCGGCGCCATCGCCAGTGCATTACGCAAACCGGCCAGACCGCCATGCGCTTCATAATCGTCCAGCGAAAGCGGATCGATGATGCCGCAGCGCGCAAAGGTCAGCCGCTGCTGACGCTTGAGGAAAGGGATTTCTTCCGGATCACCAAGGAAAAGCGGGTGATCGCTGCTTTCTGTCAGGTCATTTTCGAACAGCGATGCGACATCCTTCGACGTCACGGGTCCATAGGCCACGCGCCTTCCAGCGGTTTCGATCTCCACCAGCGGCTCCAGCCACGCCATGCCGCGCGAGCCGTTGCGGACAATCACCGCGTCGAGGCCACGGGATGCCACCTCGCTGTTGATCGCGGCGGCCACTTTGTCCGCGCCCAATGCCAGGGCGAAGGAGTCGCGGGGAACGTAGATGCGCATCGTCATGAGCGGATCTCCGTCACGATCTCTCGGAGCTTATCGTCATCCAGCCTGCCGATCAGCTGACCGTCCAGCATCGCAGCGGGCGCGCAGGCGCAGAGACCGAGGCAGAACACCGGCTCCAGCGTAACGGCATTGTCTGATGATGTTTCGTGAAAATTCAGGCCGAGCAGTCCCATGGCGCGCTCAACCATCGCCTCTCCGCCCATGGCCTGACAGGCTTCGGCCCGGCAAATTTTCAGGACATGCCGGCCGGCCGGGCGTTTGCGATAATCATGGTAGAATGTGATGACGCCATGGACATCGGCGCGCGACAGGTTCAGCGCCTCGGCAATCACCGGAACGGCATCGTCCGGTACATAGCCGAGCTCTTCCTGAAGGCCGTGCAGGATCGGCAGCAGCGCGCCAGCCTGATCCTTATGCGCGTCGACCACATCACTCACGCGCTGTCGTGTCTGGGTACCTGCTGCCTGCATCATGTGCAGGGCCCTCCCTGGATTCTTTCTCGCGAGAAACCAGATCGGCCAATCTCGTTCAATAAGCCACTTCCGTCACGCGATAGAACAAACCTATCACATGATCGGTGTTTCCGCAGCCATCTGCCGCGCCTGCTGGAGAAAGGCCGAAACCAGCGGCGTATGCGGTTCGCGTTGTGGTACCACCAGTCCGACCCGGTGCGACACATCCGGCGATCCGATCGGCACCGCCTTCAGATCCGCCGACAAACCGACAAGGCTGAGATCAAGAGGCAGAATGGTGGCCCATTGCCCAGTTCTCACATGCGACAACAGTGCGATGATGGAGTTGGATTCCAGCGTTGGCTCGATGAAAGCCCCCGCATCTGCCAGATGCTTGTTGATGATGCGGCGGTTTTGCATTTCCGGCGTCATCAGGCAAAGCGCAAGCGAAGCGACTTCCGCCCAGTCCACGGTTTCGCGCTCGGCCATCGGATGGCCTCCGGCCACGATCAGCCGATACCGCTCCGCATAAAGCGGCACCACCGTGACCCGGCCCAAAGGTTCATTGGCCAGATAGGTGATGCCCGCATCGATCTCGAGATTATCCAGCGACGCCAGGATTTCGGCCGAAGTTCGCGAAAAGACTGAAACGCGCACATTCTTGTGTTTCTCGCAAAACGGGGCCGTCAAACGCGCCACGCTTCCCAACGCGGTCGGGATGCAGGCAAGCTGCAGGTGGCCGGACAAACCGCGGCGCGCATTTCGCATTTCCTCGCGCATGGTGCGCGCATCACCCACGATGCGGCGCGCCCATTCCAGAACCCGATCGCCTTCCGGCGTCAAACCCTGGAAACGCGACCCGCGCAAAACGAGGCTGACGCCGAGCTGGTCTTCCAATTGCTTGATCGCAGCGGAAAGGGTCGGCTGAGCCACGCCGACTTCTTCCGCCGCCCGGCCGAAATGGCGGTGACGAGCGAGCGCGATGAAAAATTCCAGCTTGTCGATCATGCTGCGATTCTAACCGGCAGCGGGATCAGACACCAGCGGGAAGCTGTTTGCGAGCGGGGCCGGCCTGTCACGCAGCTTCGAGCACAGCCTTGTCGAGCTTGATCATCTTTTGCATCGCCGCCATCACCCGTGCCGCGCGAGCGCGATCCCGGCCATTCATCAACTCCATCAGGCTTCGGGGCGTGATCTGCCAGGCGAGGCCGTATTTGTCCGTGATCCAGCCGCAGGCGATTTCCTTGCCGCCATCGCCAAGCAAACGCGACCAATATTCGTCGATCTCGTTTTGTTCGTCGCACAGGATCATGAAGGAGATTCCGGGATTGAACGGGAAATCGGAGTTTCCGCCATTCAGGGCGTAAAAGGGCTTGCCCTCGATCTCGAAGCCAACCGTCAGAACCTGCCCCTCCTGCACATGCGGCTCGCCGCCGCCGGGCGCATGCGTGATTTCGCCCATCCGGGCATTGCGGAAAACGGACACGTAATATTTAGCCGCTTCTTCAGCTTCCGTGTTGAACCAGAGCCATGTGGTGATCTTGTTCACGGGTTCCTCCCTTTCAATCCAATCCACTCAGGCAAGCCATTCGGGCCATTTCAGGACAAGGAGCGCGGCAACAAACCGCGATCCGACACTAACTGTTTTGCCGCAAAATATTTCCGTCAAGAAATTTGGCCTGAGGCTCAAACTGTTTTATTCCGGCACAGGTGGTCGTCCGCGAAACGGGCGATCCAGTGTTTCATGCAAACGGGTTTCATCATGTCCGTCACCGAACAACAGGTCATCGACGTTCTTTCCACCGTGAAAGGACCGGATTTCGAAGGCGACCTCGTTTCGCTCGGTCTTGTTTCGGAAATCTTCATTGCCGACGCCAAGGTGTTTTTTTCCATCACGGTTCCGGCGGCCCGCGCGCGTGAACTCGAACCGCTGCGCGCTGCTGCCGAGCGCGCCGTCAAGACCATTCCCGGCGTGGCTTCCGCCGTTGTGGTTTTGACCGCTGAGAAAAAAGGCGGCGGCATGGAAAATGCGCCCGCCAAACCTGCCAGACCGGTGGCGCGTTCAGCCCCGGCACGATCCGCGCCGGCTGCCGCACCACCTCAACCCTCGAAGCAGCCGAGCCGACGCGATGTGCCGGGCATCAAATCCATCATCGCGGTCGCTTCCGGAAAGGGCGGGGTTGGCAAATCCACCACTGCGGTCAATCTGGCGCTGGGCCTGAAAGCGCTCGGATTGAAGGTCGGGATTCTGGATGCCGACATTTACGGCCCTTCCATGCCGCGCTTGCTGGGTATTTCCGGCAAGCCGGAAACGGTTGACGGGCGAACGATGAAGCCGCTTGAGAATCATGGTCTCAAAGTCATGTCGATCGGCTTTCTGGTCGAGGAAGACACGCCGATGATCTGGCGCGGACCGATGGTAATGTCGGCGCTGACGCAGATGCTGCGCGAAGTGCAATGGGGCGAGCTCGACATTCTGGTGGTCGACATGCCGCCCGGCACGGGCGACGCGCAGCTGACAATGGCGCAACAAGTGCCGCTTGCCGGCGCCGTGATCGTTTCGACACCGCAGGATCTGGCGCTGATCGATGCCCGCAAGGGGCTCAATATGTTCCGCAAGGTCGAAGTGCCCTTGCTCGGCATCGTCGAGAATATGAGCTATTTCGTGGCTCCCGACACAGGCAAGCGCTATGATATTTTCGGCCATGGCGGCGCGCGGCGTGAGGCCGAGCGTCTCGGCGTCCCGTTTCTGGGAGAAGTGCCGCTTGTGATGGCTATCCGCGAATTGTCGGATGCGGGGACGCCGATCACGATCGCGGAACCAAACGGCCCCCAAGCCGAGGCCTACCGCCTGATTGCCGCCAACATGATGGCCGAAGTCGAAAAAAGCAGCCCGGAGCAAAAAGCTTCGACCCCGAATATCGTGTTCGAATAAGCGCGCATTGCCAAAAATATGACAAACTAGCTCAACAAAGGGGTCGCGATTCGTGCGATCCTGCGTTAGGGAACCGCCGATATTGTTTCACCGCGGCAGACCCGGGGGTTCGAGTGCGTCATCTTCTTTCCGTTTCACTGGCTGGCTTTCTGCTGGTTGCTTCCATTGCGACCGGACAGGCGCAAAACAGCGCCCAGCCTGAAAGCCCTGCACCCGCCGCCCCGGCCAGCCCGGCGCCGGCGACCGAGCAGCCTGCCGCGCCGCAACCCGTCGCGCCCCAGCCGGTTCAGCCGACGCCCGAAACAGTATCGCCGCAGCCAGTTGAATTAAACGAGGCTTCGGATCCGCAAAGCGAGGACGTCATCCTCGACAACCCCGCCGCGCCACATAATCTTCCGCATGATCTTTCGCCCTGGGGCATGTTCATGGCCGCCGACTGGGTGGTCAAGGCCGTGATGATCGGCCTGGCCTTCGCGTCACTGGTCACCTGGACGGTTTGGATCGCCAAGTCGCTCGAACTGGCCGGTGCAAGCGCGCGCGCCCACAAGGCAGTCAAGGCAATTCGTGGGTCGCGCACCTTGGAAGACGCCGCGCACGCCTTGGCTGACCGCAAGGGTCCCGCAGCCGCTTTTGTGCACGCGGCTCGCAATGAAGTTGCAGTTTCGGCTGCTGCCGGAGCCGTGAACCACGGCGAAGGCTTGAAGGAACGCGTGTCTTCAGTGCTCGGCCGCATCGAAGCGCAGGCCGGCCGGCGCATGTCGCGTGGCACCGGCGTTCTTGCCACGATCGGTTCCACCGCTCCGTTTGTCGGCTTGTTCGGCACGGTTTGGGGGATCATGAACTCCTTTATCGGCATTTCGGAAGCGCAAACCACCAATCTCGCCATCGTGGCGCCCGGTATCGCCGAAGCACTGCTTGCCACTGCGATCGGCCTTGTGGCCGCGATTCCAGCCGTTGTGATCTACAACGTGTTTGCGCGTTCGATCACCGGTTATCGCCAGGTGCTGGCTGATGCCGCCGCCGGTGTTGAACGTCTTGTCAGCCGCGACATCGATTTCCGGGCCGCGCCCTTGAGCGCAGCCGCAGAATAAGGAACCGCATCCATGGCCGGAGGCATTCGCGAAAGCGGCGGGGACGACCTGCAGGAAAACCACGAAATCAACGTCACCCCGTTTATCGACGTGATGCTGGTTCTGTTGATCATCTTCATGGTGGCCGCACCTTTGGCCACCGTGGATATCAATGTCGATCTGCCGGGCTCCAGCGCCTCCCCCACGCCGCGCACCGACGAACCCTTGTTTCTGACGCTGAAACGCGATCTCAGCCTGGCCGTCGGCAATGATCCCGTCGCGCGCGACAATTTCGGACCGATCATCGACCGGATTGCGGATGGCAATAAGGAAACGCGCATCTATCTGCGCGCGGACCGCGCAGTGGATTACGGGCAGGTGATGGAGGTCATGAACCTTCTGCGCACCGCCGGTTATCTCAAAGTCGCGCTTGTGGGCCTGGAAGGCGCGCCGGGGGCTGGCTCCGCAACAGGAAGCGCGCCGGCTGCCCAATGAACCTTGTCGATGACAACAGCGCCGGTTTCGGCAAGCCCTCCCTGCGGCGCGATATCGCCTTGTGGGGATCGGCGGCGCTTGTGGTATTCGCGGCCCATGCCGGCGCCGCCTGGTATTTGACGCAGAATGCAGAACCCTTGGCAGCCCCAGTGGCAGCCGAGGAAGCGATGATGATCGACCTCACGCCGATGCTGGAAACCACGCCGGAATCGGTGGAAAGCGAAACGGTGAGCGAAGAAGAGCCGACCGAAATGGCGGCAGCCGAGGAACCGGTCGAAACAACCGAGGCCGAATCTCAGGAAACCGTGACGCCTGAAGAACAAGTTCCGATCGAGCCGGAAAGCGTTGTCGAGGAAGTGACGCCCGCCGAGCCGGAAATCGTTCAGCCTGAGGAAAACGAGCCGGTCGAACCCGAGCCGGAGATCGCTGAAGCCGAGCCGATCGAACCCGACGTGGTCACCGAAGAGGTGATCGAAGAACCGACGGTTGCCTTGCCGGATTCGGATGTGCCCCTGCCGGTTTCACGTCCCGAACCGCGCGAAATCGTGCGTGAACGCCCGCGCGAACAGCTGAAACGCGAACGGCCGCGTCGCGAACAACCGCGCCAGACCGCACAGGAAGCGCGCCCGCAACCCAAAAGCCAGGCATCGGTTCAACAAAGGGCATCGTCAGCGCCGCGCGTCTCACCGGCGCGCTGGAATTCACAGGCCGCCCGCCAGATCCAGCGTGTTTCGCAACGCGCCGTGCGTCGCATACGCGGCACCGGCACCGTGGTCATCAGCTTTTCGGTCAGCGCTTCGGGCTCCGTCGGTGGCGTTCGCGTCAGTCGCTCGTCGGGGAATCCGGGGATCGATTCCGCCGTTGTCGGCGCAGTCAGCGGCATCAAATTGCCGCCGCCGCCAAACGGGGGGCAGTCCGTCAGCATTCCGGTTCACAAGGATCGCTGAGCCGGCAGGAATTGCGCTTGATCGTGTTGCGGCGGGTTTATCGCCGCAACTTTACCGACCCCGTATCGTTTCTGACAACCAAAGCCTGCCAGTTCGCGTGAAGCGGCAATGGCCGCGTGCTGATCGGTTCGGAGTCTTCATTATTTGTCGCGTCGCCCCTTTCTTGTTCTTGCTGTCATGCTTGCATTGCTCGGGCTGACGAGTTGCTCCGCACTTGGCGTCCTGAACGCGCTCCTTCCGAAGGATGGTAGCTCCAGGCGCGCGGCCGAGAATGTGGCATATGGAGCTGATCCGCGCCAACGCCTTGATGTTTATGTTCCCAACACCGGCGCGAACCATGGCGTGGTCGTGTTCGTTTATGGCGGATCCTGGAATAATGGTTCGCGCTCCGATTATGGATTTGTCGGTCGGGCGTTCGCGTCACGCGGTTTCGTGACGGTGATTGGCGATTACAGGCTGGTGCCTGAGCATCCTTATCCGGATTTCGTACGCGATTGCGCAAAGATCGTGGCCTGGGCGCAGGCGAATGCAGCGCGCTTCAACGGCAATGCCGATCGCATTTTCCTGGTCGGTCATTCCGCCGGCGCCTATAACGCGCTCGCCACCGCGTTGAACCCGGAATTTCTTCAAGCCGAAGGCGTCGCGCCGCAAACTGTCAAAGGCGTCGCAGGTCTCGCTGGTCCCTATGATTTTCTGCCATTGGACGATCCCGCAAGCATCGCGGCCTTCGGCCATCTGTCACCTGAAGATCAACGCAAAAGCCAGCCAATCCATCAGGTCTTTGCCGATCGCTACGCCCCGCCCGCTTTTCTGGCAACCGGGGCGGATGACACCACGGTCAGACCCCGCAACACGGCGCGTTTGGCAAAGGCCCTCGAAAGCGCAGGCCACCGGGTGGAAAGCCGGATCTATCCCGATCTTGGACATGCAGGTCTGGTTCTGGCGCTCAGCCGGCCGCTTCGCGGCAAGGCACCGGTGCTGGATGAGATTGTCGCCTTTTTCCAGCGCTTATAGCTCCGAACCTCATCGAAGCTGAGCGGCTTAACCGACGAAAGCGCGCTCAACCACGAAATCGGCCGGCGCATTGTTGGCGCCCTCCACGAAGCCACGCGCTTCCGCCAGATCCTTGACATCGTTCAGCATGGCCATTGAACCGCAGATCATGATGCGGTCAATGGCCGGATCGAGCGGCGGCAATCCGAGATCGGTGAAAATCGTGCCGTCTTCGATCAGCTTGGTGATGCGCCCCATGCGCGGCGAGGTTTCGCGCGTCGTCGTGGCGTAATATTTCAAGCGGCCTTCGACCAGTTCGCCGATCAAGGGATCTTCGCGAACGCCTTCGATCAGTTCCGTGCCATAGCGCAGCTCGGCCACGTCGCGGCAGGTGTTGGTGACGATGATCTCATCGAATTTTTCATAGGTTTCGGGATCGCGCACCAGACTTGCGAAAGGTGCGAAGCCCGTTCCGGTCGCGATCATGTAAAGCCGTTTGGCGGGCGTCAACGCATCCAGAACCAGTGTGCCGGTGGATTTCTGGCGCAGCAGAACCGTGTCCCCCGGCTGGATTTTCTGAAGATGCTGGGTCAGCGGCCCATCGGGCACCTTGATCGAAAAGAATTCTAGTTCCTCATCCCAGGCCGGGCTTGCGATGGAATAAGCCCGAAAAACCGGCTTTGTCGCATTGGGCAGGCCGATCATGGCAAATTCACCCGAGCGGAACCGGAACGAAGCGGGACGCGTCGTTCGGAACGCGAAGAGCCGGTCTGTATAATGGGTCACAGACACCACACGCTCAGCATAAACATTGGCCGGAATGGGGAAAGCTGTCGCAGGCGTGTCCGCGACAAGCGCATTAAGATTATCCATGAGCATTCCAGTCCGGACTCGATCGGGAACGATGGCTGCTGGCTAGGCCGGATAAAACCGACCCTCAAAACGGCAGGCAGCATTTCAAGCGCACTGGATATGCCAGGAAGGCGCTTTTGGTCAATGTGGAGAAGGGGACACATATTTTAAATTGCTGAAAACAATGAAACAGCCTGTGCTTGCCAGCGGCTTCGAGAAGAAATCTATTCAGCAATTGCAGCCGTTCGCCCACCTCGCCTTCCCGATACCCTTCCCATGTTCCAAGTTCCGTGTGGTTGCGGGACAAGGTAGTGATCGGGCATGCAACTACCGCCTCGCCCTTTGCAGCCAGTCAGGAAAGCGTTAGGTCATGAACAGCGTCGATCCATACAGGAACATGTGATGTCTCAAGATGCCCTGATCGTCATCGATCTGCAGAACGACTTTTGCCCTGGCGGTGCGCTCGCAGTTGAAGGCGGAAACGAAATCGTTCCGCTGGTCAACAATATGATCGCACAGGCCGATCACGTCATCCTGACGCAGGACTGGCATCCGGCTGGCCATTCTTCCTTTGCTTCCGCACATCCGGGAACTGCGCCTTTCGAGGTGATCGACATGCCTTATGGCAAGCAAACGCTGTGGCCCGATCATTGCGTCCAGGGCAGTTCCGGAGCGGCTTTTCATGCAGACCTCGAATGGACAAAGGCCGAGCTTGTGATCCGCAAGGGGTTTCGGCCTTCCATCGATAGTTATTCGGCCTTTTTCGAGAATGATCACACCACGCCGACGGGCTTGGCCGGCTATCTGCGCGAGCGCAGCATCACGGCATTGACCCTGTGCGGGCTCGCCACCGATTATTGCGTCGCCTATTCCGCGATCGATGCGGTGAAGCAGGGCTTTTCCGTGCATGTCTCGCTGGATGCCTGTCGCAGCATCGATCTCGGCGGCTCCCTGGCCGTCATGATGGACGAGATGCGTGGCGCGGGCGTCGTGCTTGCGTGACGTGACGAACCGCCGTGGATTGACAGTGGATTGACAGGCAGCCAGGCCATTGGGCCAGCCACCCCGCATTCTTTCATTTTCTGACCGCGCGACTTAAGAACAGCGCCAATTGCGGGAGATTTCGACGCCATGGCGAGAACAGATATTGCGCGACGCGTTTACAATCACACATGGAAAGTCGATCCGATCGTCCGCAGCCTGCTCGATACGGATTTTTACAAGCTTTTGATGCTGCAGATGGTCTGGGCGCTTTACCCGGATGTCGACGCGACCTTTTCCCTGATCAACCGGACGAAGAAGGTTCGATTGGCGGAAGTGATCGACGAAGGCGAGTTGCGCGAACAGCTCGATCATGCGCGCAGTCTGACGCTTTCCAAGAAAGAGATGATCTGGCTTGCCGGTAATACGTTTTATGGCCGCAAGCAGATTTTCCAATCGGAGTTCCTTGCCTGGCTGGGTGATTTCCAACTGCCGGAATATGAATTGTCGCGCAGCTCGGATGGTCAGTTCGAACTCACATTCCATGGCCGCTGGAAGGATACGACCCTTTGGGAAATCCCGGCGCTCGCCATTATCAACGAATTGCGGTCGCGCGCGGCGCTGCGGGCCATGGGGCCTTTTGCGCTGGATGTTCTTTATGCGCGCGCCAAGGCCAAGACCTGGGATAAGGTCGAGCGCCTGCGGCCCCTGCCCGAACTGCGCATTTCGGATTTCGGGACAAGGCGGCGGCATTCGTTTTTGTGGCAACGCTGGTGCGTGGAAGCGCTGAAGGAAGGGATCGGCCAGGCCTTTACCGGCACGTCCAACGTGCTTCTGGCCATGGATACGGATCTGGAAGCGCTGGGCACCAATGCGCATGAATTGCCGATGGTCGCAGCCGCGCTGACCAATAGCGATGCGGAGCTGCGAGCCGCGCCCTACAAAGTCCTGCAGGATTGGAACACGCTTTACGGCGGCAACCTTCTGATCGTTCTGCCGGACGCTTATGGGACAGCTGCCTTTTTGCGCGATGCGCCCGATTGGGTGGCCGAATGGACCGGTTTCAGGCCGGATAGCGCCCCGCCGATCGAGGGCGGGGAAAAGATCATCGACTGGTGGAAGCAACGCGGTCGCGATCCACGCGAAAAGCTGCTGATCTTCTCTGACGGGCTGGATGTCGATACGATCGTCGACACCTACAAGCATTTTCAGGGCCGGGTCCGCATGTCGTTCGGCTGGGGAACCAATCTGACCAACGACTTCGAAGGCTGTTTGCCGGTCAACAGCGACGCGCTGGACCCGATCTCGCTTGTTTGTAAGGTCACGCAGGCGAACGGACGGCCGGCGGTGAAGCTTTCGGACAATCCCAACAAGGCCACCGGCGACCCCGAAGAAATCCAGCGATACCTCAAGCTGTTCGGAACGGAGGATCGTGCTGCCCAGGCCGTCAAGGTCTGAGCAGCAAATCCGGATCAACCACGCGGCGGAATGTTCAGCCCCTTTTGGCTGGCGGGCCGTTGCTCCGCGCGTTTGACCCATGCCTGCGCATTCGCGAAGCGTGCGAGCTCCAGCTCGTCATCGGCCTTGTAGAAAACCGATAATCCGCGAATCCAGGGGAAAATCGCGATATCGGCAATCGTGTAGTCGTCGCCCATGATCCATTCGCGATCCGCCACGCGTTGGTCGATCACGCCCAGCAGGCGCTTGGTTTCGTCCCGGAAGCGCTCCATCGGCCGCTTGTCTTCGATCACCTTGCCGCCATGGGCGAAGAAATACCCGAACTGGCCGAGGATCGGCCCGATATGACCGACCTGGAAAAAGGTCCATTGCAGCGTTTGGTAACGCAATGCGGGGTCTTGCGGCAGAAGCTTGCCCGACTTCTCGGCCAGATAGGTCAGGATCGCGCCGGATTCGAACAAGGCGAGCGGCTTTTGTCCCGGTCCCGCCGGATCAATGATCGCAGGGATCTTGCCGTTGGGATTGAGAGCCAGAAATTCAGGCCCCCAGGTTTTGTTCTTGGTGATGTCGACCGTGTGCGCCTCGTAAGGCAGCCCGGTTTCTTCCAGCGCGATGGAAATCTTCACGCCGTTGGGAGTGGGAAACGAATAAAGCTGAATGCGATCGGGATGTTGTGCCGGCCAAAGCCTGGTGACAGCAAAATCGGATAAATCGGTCATCGTAAATCCTTTGTCGTGAAATGTCCTTGCGACATAGGATCGGCAGCCGAAGCTGAAAAGACCTCAGCGGAAATTGATGTTTGTCAGACGCGCCTAATGGCGACCACCGCGTTGGTGCCTCCAAAAGCAAACGCATTGGACAACGCCGCCCGAATCGGGCGCTCGCGCGCCACATTGGGCGTCACATCCAGGTCGCAGGTCGGATCGGCCTCGCGGTAATTGACGGTGGGCGGCACGATGCCCTCGCGAACAGCCATGACGCAGGCGAGCATTTCCAAAGCACCGGAGGCACCCAGCGCGTGGCCGTGCATCGACTTCGTCGACGAGATCGACAGCGTCTTGGCGGCCTCCCCGAAAACACGTTTGATCGCCTGTGTTTCGATCTGGTCATTGGCCGATGTGCCGGTGCCGTGGGCGTTCAGATAGTCGATATCGCCTGGCGACAATCCGGCATCGGCCAAACAGGCCGCCATGGCTGCCGTCGGCCCGTCCACAGTTGGCGCAACAATATCGGACGCATCCGCCGACAAGCCCGCGCCCGCAAATTCAGCAAGGATGTTTGCGCCCCGCGCTTTCGCATGGTCTTCGGTTTCAAGAACCACAACGCCCGCGCCTTCGCCGATCACCAGCCCCTGCCGGTCGGCAGAAAACGGTCGGCACGTATCGGACGCCATGACGCGCAAGGCTTCCCACGCCTTGAGCACGCCATAAGATAAAGGCGCATCCGTTCCACCCGCGATCATCACATCGGCGCGTCCAAGCAACAGCTGATCCAGGGCGGAAGAAAAAGCATGGTTGGAGGACGAACAGGCCGAAGTGACGCCGTAAACCGGTCCCTTGAACCCGAACTCCATGGAAATCTGGCCTGCGGGCGCTCCCGGCATGATGCGCGGTACCGCGAACACATTTGGTCGAAGCTTCTTTTCGACCAGCATGGCGTGATAATTCTCATCTACCGTTTCGGCGCCATAAACGCCGGTGCCGATCACGACGCCGATCCGGCTTTCCGTTTCGGGTGTCGCTGTCAGCGCTGCCTGCTGCACCGCTTCATGCGCAGCCAGAACAGCCAGCACGCTGAACCGATCCATCGTCACCAGGCGTCGCCGATCGAGCTTTTCGGCCGGCACCGATTTGATTTCGGCGCCAATCTTTCCGCGCAAAGCGCTGGTGTCGAAATTCCCCATCACGCCGATGCCCGACATCCCGGCCTTCATCGCTGACCAGATGGAGGCCACATCGGTGCCAAGGGCACAGATTCCGCCAAGGCCGGTGATGACGATCCGCGGTCTTGCCATCGATGGTCAGGCCTTTTCTTCGACCAGCTTGCGCACGGCCGTGATGATGTCGGCGACGTTGCGCAGATTAGTCCAGGCTTCCGCCGTATTCATATCGACGGCGACCCCGTATTCATCCTCGATGTCGAAAATGATTTCGGTCAATTCCAGGGAATGAATGCCCAGACTGTCGAGCTCGCTTTCCGGCGTGACGCTGCCCGGTTCCAATTCCCCGTGTCGTTCGATCTTCGCGATGATGTCCGTTGCAAGAGCGTCGGCCATATGTCCCCCATTTCTGCGTCATACGCGTTCACAACGCATGCCCTGCTGATTTGTCTCAGCGACCCGCATCAAACGGTATAGGAGAGGGACGCGCGGGAAGGCAACCATGCTCTCAGCAGTGTAGGGAAGCGACTATCGCTTTGCTGCCTGCGCCACCCATTCAGCCGGGCGTTTGGACCGGCTTGGTGGCTGCATAAATTACGACCTTTTTGTCGTGAAACTCGATCGCAAGAATATCGCGGATCAGGATCTGCCGTGAATCAACGGCATGATACAACATCGCATTGCCTTCGATTTCCTGACGCAGCCGCTTGATGTCGTCGGATTTTTCTTTGAGCTTGGCTTCCACCTCGTCCGGCGGTCCGCCCTCCGTCACGCCCGAATCCGCAAGAAAAACGATATCGACCTGATCGAGAACCGTCGTTTTCCGAACGGTCGAGACATTTTCCGCCGTATTGTCGATGGCCGCGATCAAGCGTCCCGGATCAGCCGCAGCTTCCGTTTCTTCTTCCTGAACCGGCGTTCCGACGATCGCGTCGATCGTTTCGGGGTTCTGGAGGCCTTGTGCCGAAGACGGATCGCTGTTCAGCAATGTCAGCAGGGCAGCGGCAGATGCCAGGATTTGGGCGGGATGCGCCTTGGTCATGGAGCCTCATTCATTCATTCAAGGGCGGGCTAGGCCCGACCAACGCACCAGTGTCCAATTCGTTGCAATCTTATTCCGCGAAATGCAGGAATTTTGCGGATCGACTTTTGCAATCGTGGAACCGCCCGCGTGACAACGCGTTGCGACCACTGGAAATCATGGCAAATTCAGGGCAGGCATGACCTCAACAAAGACGGCGCCGGAGATGATGAACCGGGCACATGAAAAAGAGCGTGGGCGCAATGCCGAGACCCCCACGCAAATTCCTTTCAAAGGCTGGATCGACATCTTTTGGCGGATTTATGCGTCTGTCATGGAAGATCGCATCATGCTGATTGCAGCCGGCGCCACTTTCTATCTGCTGCTGGCCTTGTTCCCTGCCCTCACCGCGTTTGTTTCCGTTTACGGGTTTGTTGCCGATCCGCGTACGGTGACAGATCAGGTCGCTTATCTCGGCGGTATGTTGCCGCAAGGCTCGCTGGACCTTATTCGCACGCAGCTTCAATCGGTTGCGGATCAGGAAACCAGTTCACTTTCGCTGAGCTTTCTAATGGGTCTGGGCGTCGCACTGTGGAGCGCGAACAACGGCATGAAGGTGTTGTTCGATGCCATGAACATTGCTTATCAGCAGAAAGAAACCCGCTCCTTCATCAAGCTGAATCTGATCGCCTTCGCGTTTACGCTTGGTGCGATCGTGATTGGTATCCTGATGATCACGATGGTGGGTGTCGTCCCTGCGATCTTCGCATTTTTGCGGCTGGATGGCTGGATGCCGATGATCATCAAGATCGCCCGCTGGCCTGTGATCCTGCTTTTCATCATCGCAGGCATCACCATGATCTATCGCTACGGACCGGACCGCGAGCCGGCCAGGCTTCCCTGGCTGACCTGGGGTGCTGCGATCGCAGCCGGTGTCTGGCTGATCACCTCGATCCTGTTTTCCTGGTATCTGGAGAACTTCGCCGATTACAATGCCACCTATGGCACGCTGGGCGCGGTGATCGGCTTCATGATGTGGACCTGGATTTCCGCGATCATCCTCATCATCGGCGCCGAAATCAACGGCGAGATGGAGCATCAAACCGCCGTCGACACTACGACCGGCCGCTCCCGTCCAATGGGAAAACGCGGCGCGGTCGTGGCCGATACGATCGGCGTTTCGTCGGAAGCTTCGACCGAAAACTAGAGCCCTTCATCTTTTAATGGAAGCAGTTTGAGGGAGTGGATTTTCTTCTTCGACAAGGAGAATACCGCAGCGCGATATGAATATCGTGCGAGGATTTCGACGCTGTTCGGAGGAGAAAAGACCTCCCAGCCCAATTCGCCGGCCCATCAGGCCAGCTTTGTTGGCTAGAGCCGGACTGCAATCGCTTGACCTTGTTCTTTCGCGCCCTGGATCGCGTCGCACAAGGCTAACGGCTCTAGAGCGGTTCATCTTAGCTCTCAAGCATGGATTGCAGCGTTTCCAGCCGGTCGGCTTCCGCCGTGGGCTTGTCCCATCGCAGCCGGTTGATGCGCGGAAAACGCATCGCCACCCCCGATTTATGCCGTGTCGAGCGATTC